>NZ_AFOC01000034.1:0-33886 GCF_000224455.1 endosymbiont of Riftia pachyptila (vent Ph05) | reverse complement strand
CGGGATCGGTGAAGGCGCTACCCGCTTCGATGCTGATCGGATTGGCGCCCAGCAGGGTGATCACTGGCGGGGTGGTGTCTGAAGGTACGGGTGAGCCTGTCGCCATCAGTTCCACATCATCGATCTGTGCCGTGGTGATCTCATTGGCCGCAGTTTTCTGGTTATTGAAACCACCGATAACTATCGAGTGATCACCTGCCGGGAGAGTCCCAAAGTTGACCTCAAACAGTTGCCAACCAGTCGTCTCGTCCAGGCCACCGTTGCCGTTACCTGCAAGTTGCGCGATGTAGTCGTTGGGATCCAAGCCAAACAGCACCCCATCCAGGCTGACCAGCATCTGGCTCTGCTCATTCGCCTCATAGTGAGGTGACTGACTCAGGTTATAGCGGAATGACAGGCTGACCTCGGCCGGTTCAGCCAAGTTAAAATTGTGCTGCCAGCCACCTGACTGGCCGAAGGTGTCGATGGTATCGATGCCACCCAGGATCACCTCCAGCCCAGCGCCAGAGAAGCCGCCATTGGCCTGCCAGCGACCATCTGCGTAGTCGGGCTGAGTGGTGCCGCGGAAGGCATCATCCAGGTAGACAAAACCGTTGGCGCCGCTGTCGAAGCCCTCCTGGAACAGCGGCAGTGACTGGTTCACGCTGACCGTTGCAGTGGCGACGATCCCATCCGCCTCAGCCCGCACCGTAAAGGGTCCGCCCACGCTGACCGCGGTAAACAGGCCGGTCTCGGAGATGCTGCCACCGGCGTTGATGCTCCAGACCGGGGTGACTTCGATTGGGTTGCCGAACTGATCCTGGCTGTCGATAGTGAACTGCAGCGAATTGCCAACACCAATCGTCACCCCCGTTGGGTTGACTGACATGGATGTCAGTAGCGGCGCCTCACCGGTGGTGGCCGATGTCGCATCGCTGCGCTCGCTCTCGTTGCCCCAGGCATCAAAGGCGCTGACCTGGTAGCTGTAGGCGGTGGCTGAAGAAAGGCTGTTGTCCTGGAAGCTTGGAGATTCGCTGGTGGCGATCTCCGTCCCATCACGGAAGATGCGATAGCCGGTCACCGCGACGTTATCCGTCGATGACTGCCAAACAAGGTTGATGCTGGTTGAATCGACCGAGGTTGCGCTCAGGCTCTGCGGTACACTGGGCGCCTCCTCATCCAGCGTCTCATTGACCTCAATAGTGAGACTGTCACTGGCGGTCGCCCCGCCATCGTCGGTCACCGTCAGGGTAACCGTGTAGGTTCCTGCCGAGGTGTAGATATGGCTGGGCGTGGCGCCAGTAGCGCTGTTGCCGTCCCCAAAATCCCAACTGTAATCGACGATGCTGCCATTCGGATCGTTTGAGCCGCTGGCATCAAAGACCGCGGTGAACGGCACCACACCAGTGCTTTCGAGGACCCTGGCCACAGCGTTGGGCGCCAGGTTTATCACGCCGGCGGAGCGCAGCTGCAGATCGTCAATCAGAATCCGGGTGCTCTCATTGGCAGAGGTTTTTAGATTATTGTGGCCACCAATTATCAGGCTGTGCTCACCCGTGGGCAGGCTGCCGAGGTTGATCTCGACGCTCTGCCAGCCGGTAGTCTCATCGGGACCGCCATTGCCGTTGCCGGCGATCTGGGCGATGAAGTCGTCGCTTGACAGGCCGACCAGCACACCGTCGATGCTGAGCAGCATCTGGCTCTGTTCGTTCGATTCGTAGTGTGGACTCTGGCTCAGCTGATAGCGGAAGGAGAGCACCAGTTCAGTGGGCACCCCCAGGCTGAAGTTGCGCTGCCAACCACCGGACATGCCGACGATGTCCCTGCTATCTATCCCACCCAGGATGACCTGGAGCGCACCCCCGGAGAAGCCCTGATCGGCGCTCCAGCTGCCATCGGCATAGCCAGGCTGGGTGGTGCCGCGGAAGGCATCATCCAGATAGGTGAAGCCGCTGGCATCACCATCAAAGTGGGTATCGATGATGTTAGATGGCAGTGCCACACTGACCGAGGCGGTGGCAGAGAGTGCGCCATTCACGGCGGTGATGGTAAACGGACCACCGACACTAGTAGCACTGAACAGGCCGCTCTGGCTGATGCTCCCTCCCCCGCTCACCGACCAGACCGGTGCAACCAAGATCGGATTGCCGTACTGATCCTCGCCAGTGGCGGTGAACTGCTGGCTACCACCGACCTCGACCTGGGCCGCAGATGGAGTCAAGTTGAGGCTGCTCAGCACCGCTGCATCCAGGGTGGTGGCAGAGTCTGCGCTGCTGCGACTACTCTCGTTGCCAGCCGCGTCATAGGCACTGACCGCGTAGGAGTAGCTGGTGGAAGCATCCAGACTGCTATCCTGGAAACTGGTCGCCGTGGTGGTAGCAATCTCACTACCGTCGCGGAAGATACGGTAACCAGTCACTGCGACATTGTCGCTCGCAGCCTGCCAGCTGAGATCGATAGTCGTGGCGCCAGTGGCGTTCGCCAGTAGGCTCTGTGGTATAGAGGGCGCGTTGGTGTCGGGCAGATCCACTACCGTGATCACGACACTCGCCGAATCGGTCGCACCCACATCATCGGTGACGGTCAGGGTTGCGGTGTAGCTGCCGGCGGCGGTGTAGCTGTGGCTTGGGTCGGCCTCGCTGGAGCTGCTGCCGTCACCGAAATCCCAGCTCCAGGCGGCGATCACGCCATCGGGGTCGCTGGAGTTGCTGCCGGTGAAGTTGGCGCTAAACGGCACCACACCGCTGTTCTGATCCACCGTTGCAACTGCATTAGGGGCGATATTGAGCACGCCCGAGGCACGCATCAACAGATCGTCGATCAGGATCCGGGTGCTCTCGTTGGTAGCGGTTTTTAGATTATTGTAGCCACCGATGGTTAGTGTATGACTGCCGATGCCCAAAGTGCCGAGGTTGATCTCGAGACTCTGCCAGCCGGTGGTCTCATCGGGACCACCATTGCCGTTGCCGTACACACGAATACCGGCGTTCTCACCTACCAGTTCACCGTCGAGGCTGAGCAACAGCTCGCTGTATTCATGGGACTCATAGTGCGGCGCTTGGCTGACCAGGTAGCGGAACGACAAGATCAGCTCGGTGGGGCCGCTGAGGTTGAACTCACGCTCCCATCCGCCCGACATACCGGGGATATCCTTGCCATCGATGCCGCCCAGCAGCACCTCCAGGGCCCCTCCCGCATGGCCACCCTCTGACTGCCAGAAGCCGTCAGCATAGCCCGGTGCACTGGTGCCCCGGAAGCTATCATCACGATAGCTGAAGCCTTCGGTATCGCTGCTGAAGTAGGTCTCGATCAGAGTCGATGTGGGGGCGACGACAACTGTAGCGGTGGCCGTCAGACCACCAGTCTCGACCGTCACAGTATAGGGGCCGCCAACCGTATCAGCCCGGAAGTAGCCACCGTCGGTGAGGCTTCCGCCGCCATCCACCGACCAGACCTGGCTGGCGGTGATGGGGTTGCCATACTGATCCAATCCAACCGCATCGAACTGGCGAGTGCCGCCGATCTCCAGTCGGAGAAAGCTAGGGTCCAGGGTCAGGCTGGTCATCACCGGCGCGGCGCCGGTGGTGGCTGAGTCGCTATCGCTAGGGTCACTCTCATTCTCCCAGTTATCAAATGCACTGACCCGGTATTCGTAACTGGTCGACGCGCTCAGGCCACTATCCTGATAACTCGTCTCGCTGGTGGTGGCAAGCTCATTCCCATCGCGAAAGATGCGATAACCGGTCACCGCCACATTATCGCTGGCAGGCTGCCAGCTGAGGTTGATCTTGTCAGTGCCTTCGGCGCTGACAATCAGCCCTTCGGGCACACTTGGGGCCTCTGTGTCGGGGGTCTCGGTGACAGTGATGGTGAGACTGGCACTACTGCTGGCACCGCCATCGTCGGTCACCGTCAGGGTAGCTGTGTAGACACCCTGTGATGTGTAGGTATGGCTTGGATCTGCCGAACCTGAGTTGTTGCCATCCCCGAAGTCCCAGGCGTAGGAGGCGATGCTGCCATCGGAGTCGGATGAGTTGCTGCCAGTGAAACTGACTGTCAGTGGCGCTGCGCCAAGCTGGGTATCAGCCACCGCCACGGCACTGGGAACCTGATTGATCTCGCCGACCACACGCAGCAGTAGGTCATCCACATAGACGCTGGTAGTCTCATTGGCGGCAGTCTTTTTGTTGTTATAAGCACCTATCATCAGGGTGTGTTCGCCCGCGGCCAGGGTGCCGAGGTTGATCTGGAAGGTCTGCCAGTTGGTGGTCTGGATCGAGCCACCATTGCCATCGCCGACGATCTCAGCGACATAGTCGTTGGGGCTGACTCCAAACAGTACGTTGTCGAGGCTGAACAGCACCTGGCTCAGTTCATCACTCTCATAAAAGGCAGCGTGATCAAGACGGTATCTGAAGTTCAGTTCAACTTCGGTAGGTGCGCTCAGGGTAAAACTGCGCTGCCAGCCACCCGACATGCCAAAGATGTCGTCTGCATCGATGCCACCGAGTTTGACTTCCAGCGCACCACTGCCGGCAAACCCTGCTGAGGGCTGGCGTGATCCGCTCGCATATCTGGCTTGGCTGGTGCCACGGAACCCATCATCGAGATAGCTGAAACCATCCTCATTGCTGTCGAAATCAGCATCGAAGAGGATCGAGGCACTATCGATGACGCTGATAGTCAGACTTTTGGTGGCCTTGTTGCCATCCGCATCGCTGACTTCAACAGTAAAGCTTTGCGAATCATTACCGGTCGGGGTGCCACTGATCACGCCAGATGCTGAGAGTGTCAGGCCATTCGGCAGGGTGCCGGAGAGTAGACGCCAGGTAAAAGGGACCGCCTGACCATAGGCGGTGAGTGTGGTGCTGTAGGGCTGACTGGTATCCCCATCGGGCAAACTGTTGGTGGTAACACCAACACCGGATGGGGTGATCTCCAGCCGCTCCACGATGCGCCGCTGGATCTCCCGGATGTCACCTTTGACATTGCCGTCGGCGGCCATGATCGCGTCTTCGATGGCCGCGATTTCGGCATGGCTGTAGGGGTTGCTGATGATCGATTTTTCGTAGCTGCCATCCTGAAAGGCTTCATGGATGTAGGGATCATCAATGCTGAACGGGATGAACGGCCCGTAGTTACTCGGGCCGACAGTGATCCAGATCAGCCGGTAGTTAGGCACCGTCATACTGCCCCAGATCGAGGTCGGATTGTGCATGTGCCAGATGTAGGCGAGGTCGCGGATCTCGAACAGATTCGGATCACCTCGACTCCAGTTGTCCATATTGCGGGCCTCGCTCCAGAAGCCGATCTCCTTAAAACCCACCAGGTAGAAGGGGTCATCCGGACCCAACTCATTGATACCGTTGCTGCGGATGTAGGCAGTGCGCATCCCGCCGTTGCGAGAAGGTCCGGTTACCAACACCGTGTTGGGGATCGCTTCCGGCGCGATCAGCTCCGCCATTTCCTCGAAGTCGGAACCCAGAGCAACGGCGTGCTCACGCACCTCACGGTCGTCCGGGCCGCCAGTGCCACCGGCATTTTGGGTGTTCCAGGTGAGGCCAGCATCGTTCAGGCAGGAGTGGAACTGCCTCGGCCCGTCAACCGGAGGACCGACACAAATGAAGCCGTGTTCGTAGGCAAACTTCCCGAACTTGCTGCCACGGGCAATGCTGCCCGGTGGCATGTAGATCATGGTATTGGGCTGCTGCCCCTGGGCGGCCTTGACGATGACCGGCGTGGAACTGTCGGTATAGGTCAGTCCAGGTCCCAAAGGGCCGGTCATCGCCGCCATGGTGGTGGCATGGAGGTCAAAGGAAACAAGTAGCAATAAAATTAGGGAAACTATTCCTTTTGTTTTTTGCCTACACAGGATTCGCAACGCCATTTATTCTTCCTTGTTTTCAGTTTCGATCGAAGCTGATGTTCTTTTCGTGAAATTAATTCTCTTTCTTTCTTGATGATGATCAAGACCTGCAACTGTAAAGAATTTCGGCTCGTGACTCAGTTCACGCAAAGCAGAGGTAAGAAGATAAAATCAGAAGACATTTAATAAAATTCAGGCATAATTATTAACCTCTCGAAACATAGACATTTACTTCCTATCTTCTTTCCCCCATTGTCTCTGGCTACTACCATCCTCCAGCCGTTGACTGGCCAGAATTTATTCGGCTGATCCAATAGATACAGGTAACGGTGTTGATTGATGAGGAATGCCCATGCTTCATCTCCTCCGCCGAATAATCAGAGGCTCCCTAATCCTCCACACCAATTGAAACGTTCACCTGGCCAGACCCCGCAGAGGGTACTGAGCCCCCTGGCTTCGAATCACAGAATCGTCGCTGCCTCAACCATGGCCGGACGATCTGGGTTATGATCGATCCGCTCAACAGAAAACTTTCCCCGGCTCGCAGCTATTCTTGACAATGCTCAGCGAAGACCACTGGCTGGGGGCCTCCCCCACATTGATGCCATCAACACGACCCTAATAATCGCCTGAAGATGCGCCAGACGAGACACCTTCTATTCAACCTGATAGGCCTGTTCCTGCTCACGGGGAGCGCCATAGCGCCGCTCTGGGCCGCAAGCCTCGAGCAGAACGGTTTTACTCTGCCAGAACGGCTTGAGTCCGCCCGCCAGGCCGCTGAGTCTGACCCCAGCCTGTCAGAAGGAATCAAACAACGGATCCAGGAGTTCTACAGTCAGACTGTAAAATGGCTTCAGGAGGGGGCCCGGGCCAAGGCCGATCTCAAACAGCTGGAACAACGGGTTCAGCAGGCCCCAAAACTGATCAAAAAGACCCGGGCGCAGCTGTCGCATCCGCTGCAGAACACCCCCTCGGTCCGCTCCATCACCCGCCGTGCCACTCTGGAGCAACTCGACTTTGCGATCAGTCAGGAGCAGCAGACTCTCAACCAGAAGCGCGAAGAGCTGAGGCAACAGGAGGAGGAGCTGGCGCGCCTGCTGGTTGGCGCCAAGGGGATCAGTGAAGAGATAGTCACCAGCAACAACTCGATTGCCGAGATCGAGGAGGATCTCAGGGGGCCGGCCAGTGATGAACCCGCCGCACTGACCGAGGCACGGATTGCCGCACTGAATGCACGCAAGCAGATTCGCCAGACCGAAGTCAGCTCACTACAGCTGCAGCTCGGCAACCTGAATCTGCTCACCAACCTCGCCCAGGTGCAGAGAGATCTGCTGCTGGCCACCGTCGCGCTGCGTCAGGACAGACTTGATCGCCTCAAACAGAGCGCCTATGAACTGCGCGAAAACAGCGCCCGCGAGGCGCTCCAGGAGGCCGAGGCGCTGCGCGAGAAGAGCGCCGAACTGCCACCTGAAATCCAGACCATAGCCCAGGAGAATGCGCGCTATCATCAGGAGCTGGAGGCGCTGATCCAGAAGGAGAAATCGGTCTCGGAGCAACTCGAACGGACGCAGCGCAGCCTAGACGAGATCAGGAATGATTATGAGCGGACCCGCCAGCGGGTCGATGTGGTCGGCTCAAGCAAGGCGATCGGCAAGATGCTGCGCCGTCGCCAGGATGCCCTGCCTTCATTCCAGAGTTATCGCCGTACCTCTGCCAGTCGCAGCGAGGAGATCAATCGCGCCACCGACCGCCAGATCGAGATCGACGAACTGCTGAGAGAGCGCAGCGACGTTGAAGGGCTGGTGACGCTAATGCTGCAGGGAGTGCAGCAGGATCTCTCTCCCGCCCAGCAGAAACGCTTCCGCAAACAACTCTACACCCTGACCCAGAATCGGCGTGACGCGCTGAACAGACTGCAGACCATATATGGCCGCTACATCGGCCAGCTCACCACCCTCGACCTAGCGGAGCGGCAGCAGGTCGATGTCGCCCGGGCATTTGTCGATTATATCGACGATCAGCTGCTGTGGATCCCCAGCACCCGACTCGGCAATCTATTCGAGGTGGAGAGACTCGCTCATGCGCTGCTCTGGCCGCTCACCCCAAGCCACTGGCTCGAACTGAGCCGGGATCTGCAAGAACTCTGGCAACAACAACCGGGCAGGCTGCTGCTGTTGCTGGGCAGTAGCCTGCTGTTGCTGATCTACCGGCGCAGCGCGCAGCGGCAACTGCCACTGCTGGCCGCCAAGACCCGCAAGATCCGCACTGACGCCTTCCACCTTACACTGCAAGCCATTGCTCTGACCCTGCTGATCGTTGGCGGACCGACATTGCTGATGGTCGGTGGCGGCTGGCTCCTCTCCCACCTCACTACCGCCTCGCCCTTCACCCTGTCGCTGGCAAATGGAATGATCCAGGCAGGCCTGACCTTGGGCGGGCTGAGCCTGCTCAGACAGATCTGCCTCACCGATGGCCTGGGTGACCGGCATCTGCGATGGAACCCGAGCGTGCGCAGCACACTGGTCAGCGAGCTCCGCTGGCTTGTGCCGCTCATCCTGCCGCTGATCTTTCTGGTTGAGCTGAGTGTCCGAACCAATCCCTCACAACCGGCCCAGGAGCTAAGCCAGATTGCCTTCCTGCTGCTGATGCTGAGTGCTTTCGCTTTTGTCTTTCACAGCCTGAGCCGCAACAGCCCGCTCATCAGCAATCTGAACAACAATAAGAGCCTGCTAGCACAGCTCCACTTCCTCTGGTTTCCGCTCTTCCTGCTGCTGCCACTGGCATTGCTGCTGCTCTCCGCCAGCGGCTACCATTACACCGCGGTGCATCTGGCGGCGCGGCTGGAGATGACCTTCTGGTTCTTCCTCGGCCTGTTCATCATCAAAGAGTTGCTGTTGCGCTCGCTCTACATCGCCGAGCGTCGGCTGCGCTTCGAGGATGCGCTGCGCCGCCGTGAGGAACTGCGCAGCCAGCGGGAGCGGAATGGTGAGGAAGAGGAGAGCCCACTGATCTCACTGGAGATCCCGGAGGTCGATTTCGATCAGCTGGGGGAGCAGGCAAAGCGGCTGCTGCGGGCAGGTTTTCTCTTCGGTGCAGTGATCGGCACACTGATTATATGGAGCGAGCTGCTGCCGGCGCTCAACTTTCTCGACTCGGTGGAGCTGCCGTTTCAGGCCAGCCGTTTGATCGACGGCATCAGTAAAGAAGTACCGGTCACCCTGGGGGATCTGGTGATCGGCTTGATCATCCTGGTGATCACGGTGATGGCGGCGAAGAACCTGCCTGGCGTGCTGGAGATCACCCTGCTGCAGCGGCTGCCCCTCGACCCGGGTGCCCGCTATGCGATCACCGCGCTCTCCCAGTACACCATCGCCGGCATCGGCATCTTCTCTGCCTTCAGCACCATCGGCCTGCAGTGGTCGAGCATCCAGTGGCTGGTGGCCGCAATGGGTGTCGGCCTCGGTTTTGGCCTGCAAGAGATCGTCGCCAATTTCATTAGCGGCCTCATCCTGCTGTTTGAGCGACCGATCCGTGTCGGCGATGTAGTGACCATCGACGAGACCACCGGTGTAGTCTCGCGCATCCGCATCCGTGCCACCACTATCACCAACTACGACAAGCAAGAGTTCCTGGTCCCCAACAAGGAGTTCATCACCGGGCGTCTGATCAACTGGACCCTCAGCGATAAGATCAACCGAATTATCATCACGCTCGGGGTCGCTTACGGTTCCGATGTGGATCGTGCCATGGCCTTGATGACCGAAGCCGCACAAGAGAATGAGGATGTATTAAACGATCCCAAACCTTTCTGTACCTTCGAAAGCTTTGGCGATAACGCATTGACACTAATGCTGCGTGCCTATCTGGGCTCGATGGAGAACCGAGTCTGCACCATGAGCGCCCTGCACAAGGCGATCAACCACAAACTCACCCAGGCCGGGATTAATATCGCCTTTCCGCAGAGAGACATTCATCTCGACACCAACCGCCCGCTTCAGGTCGAACTCTCCCGCAAGCGGAGCGACCGGTAGACCGTCCGATGCCTGCAGGGCGACAAGATTGGGAAATGAATACCAAACTTACCCGCCGAACACCAAGCCGTACTCTTTTGCCGGCGCAACTACAGCTGGAGTGGGATAAATAGCTTTAAGGAACCTGGTTCACAGATTGGGCATTCAGGGAAGAAGTCTACATCCGAGAGATCAGACGAAAAAAGTTAGTGGCCATTTACGTGCATCCTATTGATGCAAAAAACTGCTAGCGGATAAGCTCAAAGACAGATGAGATGCCACTGCTATCTTCTTGTTTTTATGGGGATTATACTTAAAAGCCTCCCCTATAGCAGCAACTCAATGTGGAATACAGTGCTGATAAGAGTGCGTCATTTGTGCACAGACGAAGTAAAGTCTTAACTTAATTCCCCTTTCAAATCATCTATTTATGTTTAAGGATTGAGGTTCCTCACAAAACACACACCAGTGCCAAATGTTGCGTGACAGAAGTCACACTCCCCCCAGCAGTCCTCGTCCACGATATTGATCACCCCATAGGAAGCAAGAGAATGGAGCCATTAGTTTCTTGCTGTTGCCCGGGCAACAGGGGAGCAGGCATCCAGTTTCAGCTGGACTCTGTGAGCAAGGAATCCGTCTTTAAGATCAGACGGATAAGCGACATCCTTCAGCCCCCCTGTTAGTAGAGGCAAGAAAAGCCAACAAAAATGGGGGGATGTATCAATGTTTATGACAAAGCGCACCAAGCCACTCTATCCTTTGGCTCTGCTGCTCAGCACTCTGCTGTCAGGCTGTGACCTCAGCTTGACCGACGATCTTGCCACCAACACCGCAGCAACGGCCCCAGATAACGATCCACCTGCTATTACCTTGCTCGGCGCCACGCCGCTCACGGTGGAGGCAGGCAACAACTACATTGACTCGGGCGCCACTGCCAATGACGCCAAAGATGGCGACATCAGCGCCAACATCGTGCTCAGCGGCAGTGTCGATACCACCACCCCCGGTAGTTACATCCTCACCTATAACGTCGCTGACGCTGCCGGCAACAACGCCGCTGCAGTGACCCGCACCGTGGTGGTGGCCGATACTACCGCACCGGTCATCAGCCTCACCGGCGACGCTACCCAGACGATCAATCTAGGTAGCAGCTACAGCGACCCCGGGGCCAGCGCCACTGACTCACTGGATGGCGACATCTCTTCCAGTATCGTGGTTTCCGGCACCGTCAACACCAGTGCGGTAGGAACCTACACCCTCACCTACAACGTCGCTGACGCCGCCGGCAATGCCGCCACGGCAGTCACCCGCACGGTCAACGTCGTCCTGGTGGTCGGTCTCGATAGCATCCCGCCGGTGATCACCCTGAACGGCGCCAGTCCACAGACAGTTTCGGTCGGCACCAGCTACAGTGATCCCGGCGCCACTGCGAATGATGACCGGGATGGCGACATCAGCGCCAACATTTCGGTCAGCGGCAGCGTCAACAGCAGCCTGGTCGGCAGCTACAGCCTGAGCTATAACGTTTCCGACGCCGCCGGCAATGCAGCAACAACAGTCACCCGCACGGTCAACGTTGTCGATACTACCGCCCCCGTGATCGCCCTGAATGGCGGCAGTCCCCTGGTGCTGGAGGCCGGCACCACCCCGTTCAGCGATCCTGGCGCCATCGCCACAGATAATGTGGACGGCAATATCAGCGCCAACATCACTGTCAGCGGCTCGGTCAACCGGGCGGTTGTCGGTGTCTACAGCCTGACCTACAGCGTCTCCGATGCGGCCGGCAACAACGCCAGCGCCACCCGCAGCGTGACGGTCAATACCGCAGCCGCACCGGTAATCACACTGAGCGGCGACAACCCGCTCTCAGTCCGGGCGGGTGATACCTTCAGCGACCCCGGCGCATCCGCCATTGATAATGTCGATGGCGATCTCTCCGGCAGTATCAGCGTCAGCGGCACGGTCGACACCTCCACCGTCGGCAGCTACACCCTCACCTACACGGTTACCGATGCGGCTGGCAACAGCGCCACCCAGACTCGCACCGTCAACGTCACCGAGACCACCGCCCCGGTCATCACCATCACGGGTGACAATCCGCTCGCCCTGGAGGCTGGCACTACCGCCTATAGCGACCCAGGCGCCAGCGCCAATGATAATGTCGACGGCGATATCACCGGCAACATCACCACCAGCGGCAGCGTCGACAGAACCACTGCCGGCACATATACCATCACCTACACAGTCAACGATGCAGCCGGCAACACGGCCACCTCGACCCGCACGGTCAACATCTCGGCCGCCACCGCACCGGTAATCACCCTGAGCGGCGACAACCCGATGACGATAGCCGTGGGCGCCAGCTTCACCGACCCAGGCGCCAGCGCCAACGACAACTTCGATGGCGATGTTTCGGGCAGTGTGACCATCAGCGGTACGGTCGACACCAACACCCTCGGCGACTACACCCTGACCTACCAGGTCACGGATGCGGCCGGCAACACCAGCACTCAGAGCCGCACCGTCAGTGTTACCGACCAGACTGCACCGGTAATCGTCCTCGCCGGCGACAACCCACAGACTGTCGACGCAGGTTCCAGCTATAGTGACCCAGGCGCCAGCGCCAGCGACAACATCGACGGCGACATCTCCGCCAACATCAGTGTCAGCGGCAGCGTCAACACTGCCGTACTGGGCAACTACACCCTGACCTACAATGTCTCCGACGCCGCTGGCAATGCAGCCACCGCAGTCAACCGCACGGTCACCGTTGCCGACCTGAGCGCGCCGGTGATCACCCTCAGCGGCAGCGACCCGATGACGGTCGCTGCAGGTTCAGTCTTTACTGATCCCGGCGCCAGCGCCAGTGACATCGTCGAGGGTGACCTGAGCGCCAGCATCGTCACCACCGGCAGCGTCAATACCGCGGCAGTGGGCAGCTATACTCTGACCTACAACGTCTCCGACAGTGCTGGTAACGCCGCCACTGCGGTGACCCGCACCGTCAACGTCACCGATCAGACCGCACCAACGATCACGCTGAGTGGCGACAACCCGATGGGGGTGGCCTTGGGCGGCACCTTTACCGACCCTGGTGCCTCTGCCAGTGACGCCATCGACGGCGATATCTCAGCCAATGTCACAGTCAGTGGCACCGTCGATACCAACACCCTGGGCAGCTACACTCTGACCTACAACGTCTCCGACTCTGGAGGCAATGCAGCAACGCCAGTGACACGTACCGTCGAGGTCAAAGATCTCACCGGGCCGGTCATCACCCTCAACGGTGACAACCCACAGACCGTCTCAGTGGGTGCGACCTACAGTGACCCGGGGGCAACCGCTATCGATAACGTGGACGGGGATCTCTCAGGCAGCATCACGGCCAGCGGTAGTGTCAACACCGCGGTCGCTGGCATCTACACCCTGACCTACAGCGTCACCGATGCGGCTGGCAACAGCTCCACCCTCGATCGCACGGTGGTAGTGGCTGACCAGCCCCCTACCCTGGTATTGATCGGAGACAACCCCTTCACCCTTGAGGGGGGCACCCCCTTCACCGATCCGGGCAGCACCGCCACCGATGATGTGGACGGTGACATCTCCGCCAATGTGGTGGTCACCGGTAGTGTGAATAACGCTGTGGTGGGCAGCTACACCTTGACCTACAACGTCACCGACAGTGCTGGTAACACCACCACGGCCACCCGCACCGTCAACGTGGTCGATACCACCATACCGGTGATCACCCTCATCGGCGCTAACCCGATGGTACTCACCGTCAATGTCGACACCTATAGTGAACCGGGCGCAACCGCCAGCGACACGGTGGATGGGGATCTCTCCGGCAGCCTAGTGATCGGCGGCGATACAGTCGATACCAACACCATCGGCAGCTATAGCGTGACCTACGATGTCACCGATGCCAGCGGCAATGCCGCGACTCAACTGACCCGAACGGTTCAGGTGACAGCACCCGCCCCGGATGCACCAATCAATGTGAGCATGAGCTTCAGCTTTAAGCAGATCAGCTTCAGCTGGGACGCCTCGGCCGGTGCTGATCACTATCGTCTGATGGTCAACCCGGATGGGGCCTCCGGCTTCAGCGTGGTCTCCGGTGCAGAGGCGATCGCCGGCACCAGCCATACCATCGACATTGCCACCCATCTGCAGGATTGGGCCAATGCCCGCTACATGGTAGAGGCCTGTAACGCCGGCGACACCGCCTGCAGCGGCTCTGCCGAGCAGGCCACCAGCGTGATCGACTCGATCAGCAGCATCGGCTATTTCAAGGCCGGTAATGCAGGCCCTGGCGACAACTTCGGCCTGAGCGTGGCGATCAGCGCGGATGGCTCCACCATGGCCGTTGGCGCCCCGCTGGAGGACAGCGCCACCACTGGTGTTAACTCCACCCCGGACGAGGCAGCCGCCGATGCCGGTGCCGTCTATGTCTACGTCTTCTCCGCCGGCAGCTGGAGCCAGCAGGCCTATATCAAGGCATCCAACACCGGCGCGGGCGACGAGTTCGGAACCTCCCTGGCACTCAGTGCCGATGGCAACACCCTGGCGGTTGGCACCATCAAAGAGGACAGCGGGACTACTGGTGTCAGTGTCGACAGCAGCGCTGCGGATGAGTTGGCAGTCGATGCCGGTGCCGTCTATCTCTTCACCCGTTCAGGCACTACCTGGAGTGAGCAGGCCTACATCAAGGCATCCAATACCGAGGCCGGTGATGCGTTTGGAGCATCCGTGGCACTCAGCGCCGATGGCAACACCCTGGCGGTGGGAGCCACCCTGGAGGATAGTGATAGCGATGTAATAAACGCCGGCGAGGCAGACAATGCTGCAGACAGCGCGGGTGCCGCCTATGTGTTCACCCGCAGCGCCACCACCTGGAGCCAGCAGGCCTACATCAAATCGGACCACTCCAAAGGCAACACTACATACGGCGGAGATCTGTTCGGCACCTCGATCGCTCTGAGTGATGATGGCAACATCCTGGCAGTGGGCGCCATCCATGAAGACGCCGATGCCGCCGGCACTATTAATGCGGTCGGAAACTCAGGTGCAGTGTTTGTCTATACTCGTGCCGCAGGCACCTGGAGCCTGGATGCGATGGTCAAGGCAGCAAATGCTGGCAGTGACCACCTCTTTGGCTCAGCGGTCGCCCTGGGCAGCGACAGCACCAACCACACTCTGGCAGTGGGAGCTACAGGTGAGGATAGTGACACCATTGGCGTCGACTCGATTCCCAATCCAGCCGCCAGCAATGCCGGTGCCGCCTATACCTTTACCCGTCCGCTCACCGGTGGAGCCTGGACCCAACAGGCCTATATCAAGGCCTCCACAGCCAGCCGGCAGCAAGACAAGTTTGGCTATGCGCTGGACCTGAGTAGCGACGGCGCCCTGCTAGCGGTAGGCATGCCCTGGGAGGACAGGTCAAGCAAGGGCGTCAACGACCCGAACTTCACAACCAGCACAGATTCTGGCGCGGTGTTTGTCTACGGACGCAGCGGCAGCAATTGGAGTAGTCAGAGCTATGTCAAAGCCTCCAACACTGGCGCTAGCGATAAATTTGGCTATGGGCTCTCGATCAGCGGCGATGGCTCTACCTTGGCAGTCGGCGCGTATTGGGAGGACAGCGCAGCAACCGGAATCAATCCAGCACCAGGGGTCGATGCATCTGCTATAGAGGATATAGGCGCGGTCTATCTCTACTAACCTTCATTGATCTTGCAGTGACAAGACGGCCTCCTCGGAGGCCGTCAGATTGATGACAAACCCCGGCAAAAATACCGGGGTTTGTTTTTGAGAGGGCCGCAGAAGTCAGGCTGGCTGATTCAGCAGCAGCACAGGCACAAGGCAATCGAATAGCCCAAACGGAAGGCTAAGCGCAGCCTGGACGTTAAGAGACTGGGCAGTGGCGCCATAAATCGGGCCAACAGCAGCGCGATCTTTTTCATGTTCTGACAGGCTGCAGCCAGCAGATATTGGGTCAGCCCCCGGAAACGGGCATAGCGGTGCCCATGCAGCGGCTTAGCATCGGCGAAACTGCGCCCCACCGTCTCCCGACGCCGCTCGGACACACGCCGGCCCCAGTCCGTTAGCCGCTTCTGATTGACTTTCTTTCGATCCTCTTCCCACATATGGCGGATGACCACCTTCTGGGTGTTCTGGCTGCGGGTACATCGATCAAGTAGGGGGCAGTCCTTGCAAAAGGCGGGGGCAGACTTGTCTTCCCGATAACCTGTCCGGTTGGTGGTGCTGTAGCGCAGCCGCTGGCCCTCGGGGCAATGGTACACATCCTGCCGGGCGTCGTAGCTGAAGTCCCACCGTTTTAGCCAGCCTTTGGGAGTGTGCGGGCGCTTGTTGCCCACCACCCCGCCAATGCCCCGTTCCACCAGTCCGTGACAGACCGCCGTCGTGTTGTAACCGGCATCCAACCCCACCACCAGGAGTTTGAATTTGAAGCGTTCACACTGCCGATCCAGTCGCGCCAGATAGGGGCGCGCATTGTTGATCTTGCCTGGGGGTGACGTAGGTATCGGTGATCAGCCCATGACGCCCATATGGCCTCCGAGGAGGCCATTTTTTTTGCTACTGATAACGCCCCGGTAGTGGGAGAGGATCTCAGGCAGCCATGCAGACACAATAAGGGGGATCAGCAGTTGATACTTGTAGAAGAGGTTCGGGCTCTCCCCTGCTGTATGCAGATGCAGGGAAGTACATTTAATCAGCGTCTGATGATAAAACTGACGACCTTGCGCAGCACATCCCCGACATGTTTGAGCACAAAACTGAAAAAGACGACAGGATCCTTAGGGGTCCAGTAACGATAGGCTCGATTGCCTTGAAGGCTTTTCCGCCACTCAGCGAAGCTCAGTAGTTTCCTTTTGAAATGGACATAGGTACTGGCAATCTCTGCCCTTTCGTCGATATAGATAACCGGCAGTTTTTTCGGCGGCTCCGCTACGATCTCCATACCGGTTATATAGTTGTATGCCGCCAACGGTATATTCACCCCATTCAAGGTCGCCACATACTCCTGCTGATTCAGGCGACCGGCTGTCGGCTCCATTACGTAGTAGTGTCCATCCAGCTCATGGCGTTTGAACTCTACCGAACCAAAGCCTTTGAAGCCTACTTTCTTGAATATCTTTTTGGTCTCTTCCTCGATCCACTTGTTATCGACGACCACGGTGGTTGCGGTACTACCAGTACCCACGGGCCACTGCCGCAGCTTATAACCGGTAAACAGCACAATGTCATCCCCTGTCTCGCCGAAATAGCCCAAACAGTAATGCACGTTGCTGTCATTGCCGGCGATCCACTCTTGCACGATCAGGCTGTCGCTATACGACAGAGCCATGCTGCACACTGAGAGGAACTCTTCTGCATCGGCAAGATGAAATGCCTTCGCCAGGCCGGACTCCCGCCACAGGGAACTCTTTGAACTCGGCTTGAGGATCGCAGGAAAACGGTAGCTAGCGGCAACCTGCTGCAGATCTGTTGTCTTGTCGATCACCAGCGTCTTTGGAATCAGAATCTCGTGCTCGAGCGCATAGGCCGAGAACTTTTCTTTATCCAACAGCAGATCGATCATCGCCGCATCCGGCATATCGATCAGATAGAGGGGATCCAGCAGCTCCCGATGTTCTATGTAGAAGGTGACATGGGCATCGGCTGTCAGCATCAGCACAGGCCGTTCACTCTGCAGCTCGGGCAGACTGGTCAGCAACGCCAACAGCTCTTCATCATCCTTGAAGTGATACTTCCGACTGCACAGCCTGGTCTTGGCCTCCGGAACCGACGCATCAGGATAGAATCCAATCAACGGGATACCATAGGGGGCCAGCGAGCGCAGGATACCATAGCCGGCGAAATTGATATCGAGAACGACGACTGAGGTTAACTTATTTTTCACAGACAACTATGTTCTTGTTCGCGCCATAAACTGACTTCATCAAGCCAGCATTGGAGATGGGATGAGATGAGATTCGGAGCATTGTTCTTTTTGTGATTACCTTGGGTTAACGAGAATAGATCACCATACCCATTACGCTTGACCGCTCTTTATATCATACAGATTCAAAAAGCGTGGTGAGGGCTACTGTTACATGGCTACGCGCATGCCGCTACATCTATCCTCTCTGCACAGCGCTCCAGCTATTCGGAAGCTATTTTCAGCGTCCGTTTGCCACTCGTCAACTACAAACCAGGGCTACCCACGGGAAGATAAAACAGGTTCACACTATGCGAAAAAGCTTACCAGCACTCAGCCTCCAGGCAGAGAGATGCCGGTGACCTTTTTGTAGAGGGAGACCGCATAGGAGTCGGTCATGCCTGCGACAAAATCGGTGAGTTTGAGTAACCGGGCGTAGTCATCCGCCACCGGACGCCGCCCCAGACCGATAAACTGCTCCGGGATCAGACGGATCATCATCAGGCTGCGTGGACTGGCTCGTTCGCCCCGCACAGCAACATCATCAAGCACCCGCACAAAACGCTCCAGCAGCTCACTGATCACCTGGAAACCGGCGGTCTCTATCTCCACCACCTCACGGGCACAATAGAGTTTCTCCCGCGCCACCTCGATCAACTGGTTCATCTCCTGTTGGTGTGGGATATGCGACATCAACGGCTGGTCGAAACGACCCGCCAGGATATCGGCCTCATTGTCGAGGAAGCAGGCCTTGCACTCGATGATCGTCTGATTGATCACCTTGGCACGCAAAAACTCAATCTTCTCCTTATCACCGATGATCCCGTTGAGCCGCTGTTTCAACTTGTCCGGCTGATTTAGTACAGAAAGATAGAGATCCAGTGCGCTCTCAAAACTCAGATGGCCTACCCGATAGCCATCCTCGATATCGATCACCCGGTAGCAGATATCATCCGCAGCCTCCACCAAGAAGGCTAGCGGATGACGGTACCAGATGCCCAACATCGGATCGCGCCGGATCAGCCCGACACTCTGCGCCACCATCTCAAAGTGCTCCCGGTCCTCGGCAGTAAAGCCCGGTTTTTTAGCACTGACCCCATCAAACCGCCCGGATCCGATGCAGGACTCCCGCGGATACTTTGTGAAGGCCGCCAAAGTGGCGGCGGTGAGTTGTAGACCGCCAGGGTTGTCGCGGTTCTGCAGACGGGTGAGTACCCGAAACCCCTGAGCGTTACCTTCAAAATTGAGAAAGTCTTCGCGCTGACTGTCACGCAGCACCCCCACCCGTTGGCTGCCGTAGGCGGAGGTCTCTGCCCAGAGGCGGATCGCATCCTCTCCGGAGTGGCCAAATGGCGGATTGCCGATATCGTGGGCGAGGCAGGCGGCGGCACAGATATCACCGAAGTCCGACGCCTCGCTCGCCACCAGGCGATGCCGGGCGATGATCTGCTCCCCTACCAGGGTACCCAGTGAGCGTCCCACGCTGGAGGACTCTAGACTGTGGGTCAGGCGGGTACGCACATAATCGATCTTGGTGAGGGGGAAGATCTGCGTCTTGTCCTGCATGCGGCGGAACGCCGATGAGAAGACGACGCGATCAAAATCACGCTGAAAGTCGGTACGCGCGGTGATCTCCGAAGGTTTCTGGCTGGAACCCAGCCGCTTGCGGGAGAGCAGCCGCTGCCACTGCATCGTCATCAGCTAGTCCCAACCGATCACGTCGTAGCCGAGATCACGCGGACAGCGCTCGACATAGCGCTTATAGGTGAGATGAAACTGATTCGAGGCGGTTACCAGCAGTACCCCAAGCGCATCCCTGGGGATACAAAAACAGTCACGATTCACCACTATGCCGGCCTCCCTATTGTGAGCGCTGACCTTACCCCAAATCGAGGCCGCTCTGCATCACCCCATCCCGAGCCGTCGCGGCAACCACCGTAGGAGATCCCAGTGCCGTGCCAGCCTTACCTTCTGCCTTAGGCCTGTGGCGGAAGCGCACCAGCCAGCGCAATCAGCAACGCTCCAGCGCCCCCCGGCACCAATGCCAGCGGGCGGCCCACTATGGCAGCATGGTCGCAAACGAAACCATCCAGGACACCCATGCACCATGCTCAATACACGACTCCTCCCACTTCTACTACTCCTGCTCACAGGCTGCTCCACGCTCTACTACGACACCATGGAGAAGGTCGGCTACCACAAGCGCGATATCCTGGCAGACAGGGTGGAGGCAACCCGCGACGCCCAGAGCGAAGCCCAGCAGCAATTCAGGTCGGCCCTGGAACAGTTTGCCGCGGTGATCGAGCTGAAGAATACGGATCTCAAACAGGCCTATGCGGCTCTCAATGACGAATACGAAGAGAGCCAGTCAGCGGCGGACACGGTATCCGAGCGTATTGACAAGGTCAAATCGGTGGCCGATGCACTGTTCGACGAGTGGCAGGAGGAGTTGGGGCTCTACAACAACCAGAGCATGAAGGCGGCGAGCCGGAAAAAACTGCAGCAGACCCGCAAACGCTACGCCAGCATGTTGCAGTCGATGCTCAAAGCGGAACGTGCGATGCAACCGGTACTGAACACCTTTCGCGACAACGTGCTGTTTCTCAAACACAACCTCAACGCCCAGGCGATCGGCACCCTGCGTGGTGAGTTCAGCGCCCTGAAACGGGAGATCGACCAACTACTCGAACGCATGAACCGCTCCATCGAACGCTCCAACCGCTTCATCGACAGCCTGCAGCAGGGATAAACCCACTTCATCGGCCAACCCCCACTTTCACTCCACCCCGCTGAGGGCTCCATGGACATCAACTTATTCAATTTGGGTAAATCACCGCCTCAGGCGATGCGACTCGAAAAGGCTCTGCCGTTGAAGCCTGCTTAATTATTATGGAAGAAGTCCGGGTGAGCATAGATATCGATAAAGGCAGGGATTCAGTCCGCAAAAAACGCACATAAGCCTTTCTGACAACGAACTAAAGTGGCGTCACTGGATTTGCACAATAGCCGTATTGTTTGCGTTATTTGTGGATCATTCTTTTAGCAGGGCTGGTTAGTACACGGGCTTATCCGAGGTAAACGGCGGAAAGGTTTGCCGGCCCCATCCATGAGCCTTCATCAAACTACCCACTTAGCGGGTAGTAAGTGAGTTGGCGGTGAGTATGCAGTCGGGAGCATCCGCACCTGCTCTTCTTCTCCCTGCGAGGTTTCAGCCTGACGTGACCGAGCAAATATTTGACACCAAAGCGCCCGGGCAGCCACCTATTCTGAGGATGTGGCGGGGCGATAACGCACTACCCTGTTGCGTCCCCCCGCTTTTGCCTGATAGAGCGCCTCGTCCGCGTGGCCGATCAGTGTCTGCTCATCCTCTACCTGATCGTCGGGATAGGCGCTGCAACCAACACTGACAGTGACGCTCAGCGAGGTGCCGTTGTTTTCCACCCGCATCTCCTCGATCCGTTTGCGGATGCGCTCCCCCACTTCTGCCACCTGGGATGTAGCAGCGCCCGGCAACACCATGAGAAACTCCTCACCGCCATAACGGATCAGGATATCTTCGCTGCGCAGTGCTTCACGTGCCTGTTCCGCCACACCGGCCAACACTTTGTCTCCGCTCAAGTGGCCATAAGTATCGTTTACCGATTTGAAGTGGTCGATATCAAAAATACAGAGCCCGAACGGACTGCCAGAGCGTCGGCTTCGCCCAAACTCTTCATGCAGACGCGCCAGGCCGAAGCGGCGATTGTAGACATCGGTTAATGGATCGATGGCAGCGATATGCTGCAATTGGCTGTGGGTAAGGGCATTATTCAGGGCCAGACCGTAGCCCTGCCGGACCAGTCCCAATAACCACAGGGCATCCCGGGGAAAGGCCGTACCTGTGGCCAGCACTACCACCCCCTGACTCTGCTGCTTGAAACTGACCGGGATCAACAGGATCTGACTCGGTCGAAAGCTGGTCAACACCCCTTCGACCATCACCTCTTTCGGCAGATCGAGTTGCCGGATCTCACCGCTGTTCAATGCGTTCAGCAGATGATTGCTCTGTGCGATCGACTCCACCCGCTCCAATCCACGGTTCGCCGCGACCTGCAGTTCGCCCTGCATCTCCACAAACACCGCACCAGCCGCAGCTTCGGTATGCTCGATCAACAGATCAAGGGCGTGTTGATTGAGTTCGTCCAGATCCAGCTTTGATGAGAGGGCATGGGAGAACTCACTGGCCGCGTTGTCCAGCTTGCGCGAACGCATCAGCTCCGCGACTAGCTGATTGAAGGCGGCGGCCGTCGCGCCGATCTCATCGTCAGAATCCTGGGGGACAAAACAACTCTTGGCATCGCAGTGGCCCCAGCTTTGCTGTCGCGTCGCATTGTGGATCATCCCTTCGGTGGACTGCATATGCTCCACCAGCAGATTCAAGCGCGGCTGAACCACACCATAGACCAGCAGATAGTTGACCATGGCCAGCAGCACCCCAGCCGCCAGGGTGATGGCGAAAAAACCGGGGCGAATCACCTCGGCCTCGGGAAACTCCAGCATCAGCAGCAGAAACGGAAATATGATGCCAACGACGATGCCGAAACCGAGCATCCAGATGGCCAGGTCGGCAAATACTTTTTTTGTCATTCGTTGTTTGTGTTTGTTTAGTTGGTGCAGTTTTCGTTGGGTTTTCGCGGCGGTCCCTCCTCTGCTTTTCTGGAGGTGCTGGATGGGGAGCCGATTCCGACCTTCCACTCTGGGTATGTCGCGGTTGCTTTTGATCTCTCCGACGTTCTGTTTGTGTCCGCCTCCACTGGTCTGTTTTTGGGGGCTGCGTTGCTGGTTCGGCTGGTGGTGCTGTGTCTGTTTGTCTGGTGTGGGGACGCGCTTGTCTAGCTCGTGGGGCGCTTTGTGGTGCTGCGGTTGGTGGATGCCGCTGGATTCGAGCCGGATGCGGTGGTTTTTCGTGAGGCGGCGGTGCGCGATCTCGTGCGGTGCTAGAGTCGCGATGCTGGTTTCGGTCTTGTGGCTGGCGGGGTTGGCCAGGTGTGTCGGGCGGTTGTTAGTGCGGTTGTTCTGATGACGCCTGCGCGGGATGTGTGTGTGATTCGCCGGCGGTTGGCGTTGTATTTGCGCGTGCCGGGTTTCCTCTTCGGTCGTGGTGGTGGTGCGGATGCGGTGTGACGGGTTGTTGGTGTGGGCTGGGGCGAGGTGGGTGGGGAACTGCTGCTCCTCGAGGTGGCTGTGGTTCGGGGCCGGGGGCGTCTTCGGCTTACTGGCTGGTTGGTTGAGGTTGTGGATGTGTTGCTGGGGGTTGGGCTGCTTGTGTTTGGCCTCCTGGCGATCTCCTTGGGTGTGTTGGGTCGCTTCTACCGGTATTGTTATTTGCCCGTCTCTGTGTCGGAATGGGCTTGGCTTCCGGCTGGTTCGTTTGGCTTCCTCAGTTTGTTGGCCTTCTTTGTCTGTGGGTTTCCTGGTCTCTCGGTCTGGGCGGGTTTTGGTCTGTGTTGTGCGGTCTCGCTGCTGGGGGGTTTGTTGCCCGTTTGTGGCCTCGCCGCGTCGCTGCTTGGCGGGCTTGGTGGTTGTTTCGTGAGGGTGGTTTTGCGGTGCGGGAGCGGCTGGGATCTGGTGTAGTTCCGGTCGACTCTCAGGTCGCCTTTCTTGGTGAGGCGGTTCCGGTGGATGGATGGGGTGCTGTGGTTTGCGCTTGTGGTGATGGCCTGTGGGTTGTCTGGCGGGTCGGTGGGCGTACCGACTTCTCCCGCGGGTTGCGCTGTTTTGGGGTCTCCCTGGCGCTGATTCACAACAATCACACCGAACTGGGGCTGATCTACGATCCACTCCGGGGTGAGTGTTTTCACGCCATCGCCGGCCAAGGTGCCTGGCTCAACGGAACCCCGCTGCAGTTGAACGAGAGACGTTCGACCCTGGGCGACTGCATTGCCATGGTGGATCTCAAGCGCCTGCCCCCGGAGCTGGGATGCCGCCTGGTCAGCGAGCCGCCCTATCGCTCTCAACGCAGCATCGGCAGTGTCGCACTCGACTGGTGCTGGTTGGCGGCGGGCCGACTGCAGCTCTACCTGCACGGCAGCTCACGCCTCTGGGATTATGCGGCGGGACGGTTGATCTTCAGCGAAGCAGGCGGCATCAGCCGCCTGCAGGAGAGCTTCATGGCCAACGCTGACGACAACCAAAGCCTGCACCCCAAAATCGCGATCGCAGCCACCAATCGCCATCTGTTTGAGCTGTGGAGCAGTTGGCTAGATACGGCGAACAAAAAATAGTTAAGGGTTTTTCTGTGATGACTGTTGACCTGCCAAAAAAAAGCCGTATACTGCCGCGCTTCTTCCAGTGGAGCGGTAGTTCAGTTGGTTAGAATACCGGCCTGTCACGCCGGGGGTCGCGGGTTCGAGTCCCGTCCGCTCCGCCATCTTCCCTGCATAATTCTTTGCGCAAAAGGGCTCTGACAAAGCCCGGCTCTTAGCACCATTTCACCCTCTAGCCTGACCGCAGCAACGTCAGAGCGTCGCTCAGTTGCTCCAGATTATCGCAGTCCCAATCCGCGCGCGGCAAACCTTCAGGCCAGGGCTTCCCCGGAGCAAAGCGACCGGTTCTGACCAGTGCTGTTCGCATTCCCAAGCGCGCCGCACCGGCAATATCGGTGTCGGGACGATCCCCCACCATCAGGCAGTGCTCCGTCTCAATTCCCAGCCGTTGCAGAGCAATCTCAAACAGCAAGGGTTGCGGCTTGCCGATGATCAACGGCTCCACTCCGGTGGCTATCGCAAATGGCGCCAGCAGGGCACCCCCACCGGGCAGGATACGATGGCAACCATCAATGGTTGCGTCCACCGTGGTATCGGGATTGGTACCAATCAGACGGGCGCCCTGTTTGAGGATCAGATTGATACCGGTGGTGAGGCTCTCATAGTCGAGCCCGGCGCCCTCCCCCACCACGACAAAATCTGCCGCCTGCTGATCGGCAGTGCCCACCTCGGCCAGCGCCTGGTGCAATCCAGCGGCACCCACTGCAAAGTAGCGAAAGCCGGGCTGTTGTTCGGCCAGATGGAGGGCGGTGGCCTGGGCCGAGGTGATGATCTGTGCCGGATCAGGGCGCTCGAAGCCGAGCCGGGCCAGCTTCTCCGCCACCGCAGCTGGCGGCAGGATCGGGTTGTTGGTGATGAAGGCGTGCGGCAGAAAGGCGATACGCCTGATGCGGTTGGGCGGATCGTGGAGGTGCCGTTCGCGGTGTTGGGGGGCTCCTTCGATGTCGATCTGGAGGGCTTCGGTCGGGCTGGCCGGGGTCGTGCGCGTCGTATGTTGGTTGGGTTTTCTGGGTCTGCTGCTTCGGTGACGGTGGGTGGGGGATCCTGGTGGGTTGCTTGTTTGCGGGTGCGGGTTGAGTTTGGTGGTGCCTTTTCGGCTGTGTCGTGGCGGGTGTTTTGCGATGCGGGGTTGGCGGGTGCCTGGGGTGATTTTGGTTTTTTCGGGCCTGGCGTTTTGGCTCTGGCTTTCTGGTCGTGGTCTTTGTCGCTGATGGCGTGGTCGCTGAGCGGGGCGTTGTTGTGGGGCTTTGGTTTTTACTTGGTCCTGTTGTCTTCGCTGTAGTGGGTTGCTTTGCGTTTGTTTTCCTTGGGTCGGCTGGTGGTGTCGTCTTCCTGCTGCCCGTGGGAGTCGGCCCGCCTCTGTTTGTCGTCTGTGGCGGGTCTGTGCGCTCTGGGTTCTGCAGTTTCTTCCAGCCTGTTCCGGGCCGCCTGCTCGCTCTGGTTGCGGCTGGTGTGGTTTGAGTGGGTGTGTGGCGCTTGGGGTGGGGTTTTGCTGTGTTTGCCCAGGGTGTTGTGTGGTTCCTTCTCATGGTGTTTGCTGGTTGCGCACAACTTGCGTTGGGTTGTAGTGCTTGGTTGGTTTTGTTGGTTGTTGTTCCGCGTGTTGGTTGCTCGGGAGGCGCGTCTCACGGCGGTGGCTTTGTTCAGGGCGGAGTTGATTGCCTGGTTTCGCGGCCCGCAGGCGGGCTCTTCGGCGAGGTTTGGGTGGGTGACGTTTGTCGCGGTGCTGCTGGGGGGCTAATCGATCGAGGCAGTTGCTGGGGACTACTCCACCAAGCAGCTGAGTGGGGTCAAGCGCAGCGAACGTGGTGTTCTCTACAGTTTGCTGAGTGATATTTTCAGTGCCCCGCGTCCCAAGGATGGCAAGCCAACATTAGGTATCACTAGGCTCGGCAAGGGCGACTATGCGGTCTATGCACTTAGTACGGTGAGTGACGGCAACGTCGAGGTTGCCGACGAGGCGGCGAAACAGCGCGAGATCGACAACCTGAAACGGCTGCAGGGGCGCAGTGACTTCAATCATCTGCTGTATGATATGAAGGGGCGGGCGAAGATCACGATCACGCTCCAGTCGGAGGCGACGCAGTAGGCCTGCGGTTTAGGGTCTCAGACGAGATCCTGAGAAAAAGCCGCACGACCTGGATAAGGTCGTGCGGCTTTTTTCATGGAAGGATCAGGCGCTGCCGAGGATATGGTAGCCGGAGTCGACGTAGAGCACGTCGCCGCTGATGCCGGAGGCGAGGTCGGAGCAGAGGAAGGCGGCGGCGTTGCCGACCTCCTGGATGGTGACGTTGCGGCGCAGTGGCACCTTCTTCTCCGCCGCGTCGAGCATGCTCTTAAAGTCCTTGATGCCGGAGGCGGCGAGGGTACGGATCGGCCCGGCTGAGACCGCATTGACGCGGATCCCCTCCGGACCCAGCGAGTCGGCCATGTAGCGCATGGTGGCCTCCAGGCTTGCCTTGGCCACGCCCATCACATTGTAATTGGGTACGGTGCGCACTGCCCCGAGGTAGCTCATGGTGATCAGCGCTGCGTTGCGCCCCTGCATCATGGCGCGGCCCGCCTTGGCCAGGGCGGCGAAGGAGTAGGCGCTGATGTCGTGGGAGAGGGCGAAGCCTTCGCGGGTCAGATTGTCGAGGATGCCGCCCTCCAGATGGTCGCGGGGGGCGAAGGCGGCGGAGTGGACGATGCCGTCGAGGCCATCCCACCGCTTACTCAGTTCATCGAAGACCGCCGTGATCTGCTCGTCGCTGGTCAGGTCCAGCGGCAGCACGATATCGGAGCCGAACTCAGTGGCCGCCTTCTCAACCCGCTTCTTCAGCTTGTCGGTCTGATAGGTGAAGGCGAGCTGTGCACCCTCGCGGTGCATGGCTTCAGCCACACCCCAGGCGATGGAGCGGTTGCTGGCAACGCCGACGATCAGAAAACGTTTGTCTTGTAAAAATCCCATGGAACGATTCCTTGGTGGTGTCATCAAAAAGAAACGCGGATAATGCGGGCTACCGCGTGGGCCTGTGCCGCATCCCGGATCTCACGGATCGGCGACGCAATGGCTCGGGCGAAATAATAACGGCGTAAGTTACCGGAAACTCAGCAGATAAAAAAGAGCAGGCACCCGGAGAGATGCAGAGATCGGCTTGGCAATGGGGATGGATCGGGATAGCGCTGAGCCTGTTGTTGTCACTGTCCGGTTGTGGTGAGAACCCTTGGAATAGTCCCTACCGAAGCGGTGATGCGTCGGGTCGGTTCGTCTCCCGCTTCTTGTCCTGGTGTTCCGCGCCCTTTGCCTCTGCGCTCTGCTCGGGCTCGATCTGGTGTGTCTTTTTCGCGCAGATCTCCGAGTGGCCGCTGTCGTTTTCCTTTTTCTCTCGGGCGTGCCCTGTTTTCGCTCTGTCGGCGGACTGCATGCGGCGGGTGCGGTGTCTTTCTTCGGCTGGCCTTTCGGTGTGGCTTGTTTGCCGGTCGGGGTCCATGGGCTTCTGGCTTTCTTCGGTAGGGCTTCCGTTCGGCTTGCGCTCCTCGCCCCCGCGTCTGTTCGGGTGTTGTTGGTGGGTGGTCTCTCTCTGGCGTGAGCTGATGGCGGTGGGGTTTTGGCAGCTCTGTGCGTTGGACGGTTTCGCGGGGCGGGGGAGGGGGGAGCTGGCGGCTGTCGGGTCCGTGTGCCCTATTTCGCTCTTGTGCTTTTCGCGTTTCCTCTGGCCGGTCTGGGTGGCCATGGGGTGGTGCATTTTCTGTTTCACCGCGGTGATCAGCCGGGTTTGCGGGTCGTCGTGTTGTCTGGTGCGTGTGATGGGCCCGGCCTGTCCCTGTCTCGCTTTGCGGGCGTTTGCGCTGTCGGGGGTGAGCCCTTTGGATCGCTCCCTCTGCAGCGTTTGCTTGAGGGGGTGGTGCGTGCAGCTTGTTTCCTGGATGGCGATGCCTTTTTTCGGGCCTTTGTCTTGTTCTGCTTTTTGCTTCTTTGCCCATTCGGGTTTGTGTGGGTGCTACCTCAAACTGGGCTTGTGTTCTGTTTGGCTAGTTCTTTTCGTGCTGGGCGAGAACTACCCTCACCTGCGTATGGTGTTGGCGGGCAACCGCTGGTTTCTCGTTTGCCGCTGTTTGTCTTCGTGGGTGCTGGAGGGCTGTGTCGGTTGGTTGTTGGGGGGCTCATGGGGTTCTTTGCCGTTGGTGGCGCGTTCGTTCTGCGGGCTTTCGAAGGTGCGCTTCGTGTCCTGGGCTGGGTTTCTGCGGGTCTGGTCTGCTTGGTCCTTCCTGTTTTCCGGCTGCTTCGCTTGGGTGGTGTCGTTTTGTTCCCATGGCTGTGTGGGGTTTCCTGCTGCGGTGCGGTGGCTGTGGTTCTCGTTGCCTGTGTCGGTGCTGAGTTGCTCCTATTCCTTGGGTTTGAATATGCGTGATTCGGTGGTGGGTGGCGACTCCGAGCGGGCACGGCTGCTGCGCCGTGCCATCGCCATCGCCGCCGACTACGAGGAGTTCATCTCGATCTTTGCCAACGGTCGCGGGGTGCCCGCCCAGGGGCCGATCCCCCAAGGAATCTATGGTCACCGACCGGGTGTGGCAGGGCATAACCCCTATGTCTATGAAGTGCGCGATGGCAAGATCAGGCGTCGTCCCATCGAGCAGGCGAAGGCGCTGATGGCGCAGGCGGGCTACCCGGGCGGACGTGACCCGCAGACCGGTAAGCCCTTGGTGCTCAACTATGATGCGGTGGCCACTGGCCCCGATGACAAGGCGCGGATGAACTGGTGGCGCAAGCAGTTTGCCAAGCTCGGCATCCAGCTGGTGGTGCGCAGCAGCGACTACAACCGATTTCAGGAGAAGATGCGCAAGGGTACCGCACAGATGTTCAGCTGGGGCTGGAACGCCGACTATCCTGACCCGGAGAATTTCCTGTTTCTGCTCTACGGTCCCAACGCCAAGGTGAAGGGGGAGGGCGAGAACGCCGCCAACTACGAGAACCCCGAGTTTGACCGCTTGTTCAATAAGATGAAGAACATGGACAACGGCCCCGAGCGGCTCGCCATCATCGATCTGATGGTGGAACTGCTGCGCCGCGAGGGTCCCTGGCTCTGGGGGTATCATCCCAAGGCGTTCTCTCTGCACCACGCCTGGTATCACAATGTGAAGCCCAACCTGATGGCCAACAACACGCTCAAGTACAAGCGCCTGGAACCGGCGCGACGGGTCGAAAGCCAGCGCGCCTGGAACCCGCCTGTGCTCTGGCCGGTGATCACCGGATTGCTGATCCTGCTGATCTCGTTGATGCCGGCGGTGGTGGTGTTCCGCCGGCGTGAGCGGAGTGCCGCCCGATGATTGCCTACATCATCCGCCGCATGCTTTATGCGATCCCGATCCTGATTGGCGTCAACGTCATCACCTTCGCGCTGTTCTTTGTAGTCAACTCACCGGACGACATGGCGCGCATGAACCTGGGCACGAAGCGGGTCACCGCACAGGCGATCGAACACTGGAAGGCGGAGCGGGGCTATGACAAGCCGCTGCTGATCAATAGCCAGGCCGGTGGTATCGAAGTCGTTACTGACACGATCTTCTTCCAGAAGTCGTTGAAGCTGTTCCAGTTTGAATTTGGCGCCTCCGACTCAGGCCGTGACATCGGCTACGACATCTCCCAGCGGATGTGGCCGAGCCTCGCCATCGCCCTGCCGGTGCTGCTGGTGGGGCTGGCGCTCAACATCACCTTCGCGCTGCTTATTGCCTTTTTTCGCGCCACCTATATCGACCTTTGGGGGGTGGTGATCTGTGTCGTGATGATGTCGATCTCGTCGCTCTTCTACATCATCGGCGGCCAGTATCTGGTGGGCAAGCTGCTACATCTGGTGCCGATCTCCGGCTATGATCCCGGTATGGGGGGGCTGAAGTTTCTGATCCTGCCGGTCATCATCGGCGTGATCGGCGGCATCGGTGCTGGCACCCGCTGGTATCGCACCCTGTTCCTCGAGGAGATCAACCGCGACTATGTGCGCAGCGCCCGCGCCAAGGGGTTGAGTGAGCAGTGGGTGCTGTTCGGCCACGTCTTTCACAACGCCCTGATACCGATCCTCACCGGCGTGGTGGTGGTGCTGCCACTGCTGTTCATGGGCAGCCTGATCACCGAGTCCTTCTTCGGCATCCCCGGGCTCGGCAGCTACACTATCGACGCTATCAGCCGTCAGGACTTCGCCATTGTGCGCGCCATGGTGTTCCTTGGCTCGGTGCTCTATATCATCGGCCTGATCCTCACCGATATCTCCTACACTCTCGTTGATCCGCGGGTGAGGTTGCAGTGATGGATTTGCATAACCTGTTTGATCCTTCCGCTGGAGTCGCGCTGCATGCCTGAGCTGGTGATCCTCTGGACCGATGCGCTGATCTTTCTGCTGCTGGTGCTGGCAGTGGGATTCGGCCTGCTCGCCAGTCGTCGCGAACACCTGCGCGCGCCATGGCGGCAGGTGGCGCGTAGCCGTATCGGCATGGGGGCGCTGGTGGTGCTGAGCTTCTATGTGCTGATCGGCCTGCTCGATTCGATCCACTATCTCCCGGCGGACAACGGTGAGCCAGGTGCCGGCTCGGCTGAGGTGTTGAGCGTTTTTGACTGGATGGTGACGCCGATCCGTACCCGTCAGGAGAAGAGCTACTCGGCCCCTCTGGCGACCCATCTCTACGCCAAGGAGAGCATTGAACTGGCGGATGGCCGCACCAGCCGGGCCTATCCCCGGCTCAAGTATGGCGGCGCCCACCTGCAGGATCCGACGGCTGACTGGGCCACTGATCTGCTGGCCCATATCGTGCGGGGGGTGCTGATTGGGCTGCTCGGCTGGGCGCTGATCGCCTCGCTGCTAGTCTGGCAGCTGGCGCGTCGCCAGGCTGTTGGCTTCCGAGCGATGCTCTTGCAGATCTTGGCATTTGATACCCAGGTCCCCTGGCGTACCCTGTTGATCACCCTTGGCGTGGTGTTGCTGCTTGGTTTTGTCGCCTTCACCTTGGGCAGTAGCTACCATCTGCTCGGCACCGACAAGGTGGGTGAGGATGTCTTCTACCAGGCGCTGAAGAGCATTCGCACCGGGCTGCTGATCGGCACCCTCACCACCCTGGTGATGCTGCCGGCGGCGATCTTGCTCGGCATTATGGCGGGCTACTTCCGCGGCTGGGTCGATGACCTGATCCAGTATAGCTACACCACCCTGAACTCGATCCCCGGTGTGCTGCTGATCGCCGCGGCGATCCTGATGATGCAGATCTACATCAGCAACCACGAGGCCGACTTTGCCAGCCTCACCGAGCGCGCCGACCTGCGCTTGTTGTTTCTCTGCATCATCCTCGGCGTCACCAGCTGGACCGGACTCTGCCGGCTGCTGCGCGGCGAGACCTTCAAGCTGCGCGAATTGGAGTATGTGCAGGCGGCGCAGGCGTTTGGCGTTGGCCATTTCACCATCATCGGCCGCCACATCCTGCCGAATGTGCTGCATATCGTGCTGATCACGTTGGTGCTCGACTTCAGCGGGTTGGTGCTGGCGGAGGCGGTGCTCTCCTACATCAACATCGGTGTCGATCCGACCATGAACAGCTGGGGCAACATGATTAACTCGGCGCGCCTGGAGATGGCCCGCGAACCGATTGTCTGGTGGTCGCTGGTGGCGGCGCTGTTTTTTATGTTCACCCTGGTGCTGGCCGCCAACCTTTTCTCTGACGTGGTACGGGATGCCTTCGACCCGCGCCTGCGCAACAGCCGATAGACGGGAGCCTCGATGCGCGATCCTCTGCTGCAGATCAATGGCCTGAAGACCGAACTGGGGGATGAATCCAACCCGGTGCGGGTGGTGGACGGCATGGATCTGCAGATCCGCCGCGCGAGACCCTGGCGCTGCTGGGTGAGTCGGGCTGCGGTAAGTCGATGACTGCCCTCTCCATGATGCGGCTGCTGCCCCATGGTGGGCGTATCGCCACCGGCAGCATCCACCTCGACGGCGACGATCTGTTGGCCCTCTCGGAGCGGGAGATGCGTGGCGTGCGCGGCGGTAAGATGGGAATGATCTTCCAGGAGCCGATGACCTCGCTCAATCCGGTGATGCGGGTGGGAGAGCAGATCGCTGAAGCGGTGCGGCTGCATGACGAACTGAAGGGCCGGGCGGCGGTGCAGCAGCGGGTGGTGGAGCTGCTCGACGCGGTGGGTATTCCCGATCCCGAACGACGCACCCGAGAGTATCCGCACCAGCTCTCCGGTGGTATGAAGCAGCGGGTGATGATCGCCATGGCCCTGGCCGGGCGGCCGGAGCTGCTGATTGCCGATGAGCCGACCACCGCGCTGGATGTGACCATCCAGGCCCAAGTGTTGCGCCTGCTGAAGCAGCTGCAGCGGGAGACGGGCATGGCGATCCTGCTGATCACCCACGACCTGGGGGTGGTGGCGGAGTCAGCGGACCGGCTGGCGGTGATGTATGCTGGGCAGATCGTCGAAACTGCCGATGTGGCGGACTTTTTCGCTGCGCCGAAACACCCTTACAGTCGCAAGCTGTTCCAATCCCTACCCGACAGCCACAAGCGCGATGAACAGCTTGCGGTGATAGAGGGCAGTGTGCCGCCTCTGGACAGCCGCTTCGAAGGTTGCCGCTTTGCCGAGCGCTGTGAGCTGGCGGTGGCGCGCTGTCATAAGGAGATTCCTGCCTGGAACCCGACCGCCCCGCAGCAAGGGGTGCGCTGCCTGCTCTATGCCGACAAGCCGATTCAGCCCGGTGCCAGGGAGAGGAAGGTCCAGGCAGTGCGCCACGATGTCGACCACGGAGAGACACGGCTGCTGCAGGTGGAAGGCTTGAAGGTCTACTTCCCGATTCATAAAGGGGTGTTCCGCCGGGTGGTGGGGCATGTGCGGGCGGTGGATGGGGTCAGCCTGGCGATTCCCAAGGGCCGAACCCTGGCCTTGGTGGGGGAGTCGGGTTGCGGCAAGACCACCGTCGGCAAAGGCATACTGCAGCTGATCCGGCCCACCGCAGGCAGCGTTCGCTTCGGCGTTGATGAGCTGACCGAGATGCGTGGCGAGGTGCTACGCAGGCGCCGAGGCGATATGCAGATCATCTTCCAGGATCCGATGTCGTCGATGAACCCGCGTATGCTGGTGGGGGATATCGTCGCTGAGGGGATGCTGGCACAGGGGATGGGGGATCGGACCAGCCGCCAGCGGCGGGTGGCGGAACTACTGGAGCAGGTGGGGTTGCGTGCCGACGCGGCCAGCCGCTATCCGCATGAGTTCTCCGGCGGCCAGCGCCAGCGCATCTGCGTCGCTCGGGCCCTAGCGGTGGAGCCGCAGCTGATCGTCTGCGACGAGCCCACCAGCGCTCTGGATGTCTCAGTGCAGGCGCAGATCCTCAATCTGCTGAAGTCGCTGCAGCGGCAGCTGGGGCTCTCCTATTTCTTTATCACCCACAATATCTCGGTGGTGGCCTATCTGGCCGATGAGGTGGCGGTGATGTATCTGGGGCGGATCGTCGAACAGGGGCGGGTCGATGAGGTGCTGGAGGCTCCGGCCCATCCCTATACCCAGGCGCTGCTGTCGGCGGTGCCGGTACCCGATCCGCAGCGGCAGCGTTCGGTGATCCGCCTCGAAGGGGATATGCCGTCACCCTCAGACCCGCCAGCGGGTTGTCACTTCCATCCCCGCTGCCCGGAGGCGATGGCGCACTGCCAGGCGGCCTATCCCGATTCGGTGAGCCTGAGTGGCTCCCATCGGGCCAGCTGTCATCTGCTTGCGACAGACGCTGCCAGCCATTCTTGAGGTTGTCGAACTGTCGATCTT
>NZ_AFOC01000035.1:0-33445 GCF_000224455.1 endosymbiont of Riftia pachyptila (vent Ph05) | reverse complement strand
AAAGGTATAGCCTTGCCATCCGCCATCTTCAGCTCCTGGGCCCGCAGGTCGACGCTGATCTGCGCCGCCGTCTCACCCTTTGCGGCAGCAAACAGCTCATCCATCGTTTCATCTGACAAAACGATGGGCAGGATGCCGTTCTTGAAGCAGTTGTTGAAGAAGATATCAGCAAAGCTCGGGGCGATGATGACGCGGAAGCCGTAATCCTCCAGTGCCCAGGGGGCGTGCTCGCGGGAGGAGCCGCAACCAAAGTTCTTGCGCGCCAGCAGGACGCTCGCCCCCGCATAGCGCGGGTCATTGAGCTCGAACTGCGGATTGAGCGGGCGCTGGCTGCAATCCATGCCCGGCTCACCGTGGTCGAGGTAGCGCCACTCGTCGAACAGATTAGGGCCGAAGCCGGTGCGTTTGATCGACTTCAGAAACTGCTTCGGGATGATCGCATCAGTGTCCACATTGGAACGGTCCATGGGGCAAACAATGCCGGTAAATGTTTTGAATTTTTTCATTGCACAATCCTCAATCTGTCCAGCTGAAGCCGGACCTAGATGGGGCTAGAGATCCCGCACATCGATGAAATGGCCAGCGATCGCCGCCGCCGCCGCCATCTCAGGGCTGACCAGGTGGGTGCGCCCGCCCGTGCCCTGACGTCCCTCGAAGTTACGGTTCGAGGTGGAGGCGCAACGCTCGCCCTCCTCCAACCGATCGGCGTTCATCGCCAGGCACATGGAGCAACCCGGCTCGCGCCACTCGAAGCCCGCCTCGATGAATATCTTGTCGAGCCCCTCCGCCTCGGCCTGCTGCTTGACCAGCCCAGAGCCCGGCACCACCAGCGCCAGCTTGACACTGTCGGCCACCTTGCGCCCCTTGGCGATGGCGGCAGCAGCACGCAGATCCTCGATCCGTGAGTTGGTACAGGAGCCGATGAAAGCCTTGTCGATGGCGATCTCTGTGATTGGGGTATCCGCCTCCAACCCCATATACTCCAGCGCCCGGCGCATGCCGCCGGCCTTCACCTCGTCCGACTCATCAGCGGGATTGGGCACCCTGGCATTCACCGCCACCACCATCTCCGGCGAGGTGCCCCAAGTCACCTGCGGACGAATCGAGGCCGCATCGATGTGCACCACCTCATCAAACTCGGCACCGTCATCACTGTGCAGGGTCTGCCAATAGGCGACCGCCTTCTCCCAATCATCGCCCTTGGGGGCGTAGGGACGGCCCTTCACGTAGTCGATAGTCTTCTCATCCACCGCCACGAAACCGGCGCGGGCGCCCGCCTCGATCGCCATGTTGCAGACCGTCATGCGGCCTTCCACGGAGAGATCACGGATCGCCTGACCGGAGAACTCGATGGCGTAGCCAGTGCCGCCAGCGGTGCCGATCTCGGCAATGATCGCCAGCACGATATCCTTGGCGGTGACGCTAGCTCCCACCTGGCCATCAACGATTACCAGCATCGATTTCGACTTCTTCTGGATCAGGCACTGGGTGGCGAGCACGTGTTCCACCTCAGAGGTGCCGATACCGTGGGCCAGCGCGCCAAAGGCACCGTGGGTGGAAGTATGGGAGTCGCCACAAACCACGGTCATGCCCGGCAGCGTCGCACCCTGTTCCGGCCCGACCACATGGACGATACCCTGGCGGATGTCGTCCATCTTGAACTCGGTGATGCCGAACTCGGCGCAGTTCCGGTCCAGCGTCTCCACCTGGGTGCGGGCAACGGCATCCGTAATCCCTTTATGACGATCAGTGGTCGGCACGTTGTGATCTGGCGTGGCCAGATTGGCCTCCACCCGCCAGGGTTTGCGCCCGGCCATGCGCAGACCTTCAAAGGCCTGAGGTGAGGTCACCTCATGCACCAGCTGGCGGTCGATATAGAGTAGTGCGGTGCCATCCTCGTCGTAGCGCACCACATGGGAATCCCAGAGTTTATCGTAGAGTGTCTTTGTGCTCATCGCCTGTTCCTCTTGAGTACGCGTGCCAGATTAGGCCGGGGCATCCTATAATACAAATTCATATTGTTTATTTATTTCATTCCGATTGGGAATAGATTATGGACTTCACTAGTCTACGTGTCTTCACTCAGGTCGCCCATTCCGCCTCCTTCTCCGCAGCAGCGGAACGGCTCTTCCTCACCCAGCCAGCGGTGAGTAAGCGCATCGCCGGGCTGGAGGCAGAGCTGAGCACCCCCCTGTTCGACCGGATCGGCCGCCAGATCCTGCTCACCGAGGCGGGCCGTCGTCTGCTACCGCGGGCCGAACAGGTGCTGGAGGAGCTGGCCGACATCCGCCGCGAACTCTCCCATCTGAGTGATCAGACCAGCGGCACCCTGAGCATGGCCACCAGCCATCACATCGGCCTGCACCGCATGCCGCCGATACTGCGGCGCTATGTCGACCGTTATCCTGACGTGGAGCTGGACATCCGTTTCATGGAGTCGGAAAAGGCCTGCCAGGCGGTGGCCCACGGAGAACTGGAAATGGGCGTGGTTACCCTGCCGCTGGCCCCATTTCCACAGCTGGAGCAGATCCTGCTGTGGAATGACCCCCTCTCCTTCGTCGCAAGCAGGGACCACAACCTGTCAACACAGGGACCACTCTCCCCTGAATCGCTACTCACCCAGCCCGCGGTACTACCAACCAAAGGTACCTATACGCGGACACTGCTTGAACAAATACTGTCGCCTCTTGAACTGGATGTTCAATGCAATATGGCCACGGATTACCTGGAGACCCTCAAGATGATGACCTCTATCGGTCTTGGCTGGAGCCTGCTACCGGCAACTATGCTCGATGACGAACTGGTGGAACTGGAGGTGAAAGGTATATCGCTTACCCGTTCATTGGGTGTCGTCAGCCATTCGGGGCGAACCCTTTCCAACGCAGCCCATGCAATGCTGAATCTGCTGTCTGAGGCGGCGGACGGGGTGACCGAGACAGCCCCTCCCCCGCCAACTCTCTATTATGAATAGGACATGTTAAAATCAGTGATCATTCCTGTGGCTGTCGAGGTCGCTCACGCTGCCACAATGAAGATCTCATCCAACTCTCACACAACCCATTTTTTATCCGCATCTTCTGCTGACGTCAGCTTGACAGCCCCATAACACGGAATCATGATCAAAGCTCTTCCTGGGCATCCAAGGCCTCAGCCATGCAACAATCATTGACCACTGCTCAATACAGCCTGGGCGAGGAGATTGCCCACGCCATCACCCACGGCATCGGCATTCTGTTGAGCATTGGAGGACTGGTAGTATTGATGGCCTTTGCCAGCCTCTACGGCAATGCCTGGCATATCACCAGCTGTGCCATCTACGGTGTCACCCTGATCCTGCTCTATACCTCCTCCACCCTCTACCATGGCATCCCGAATCCGCGGGCAAAACAGATATTGCAGCAGATCGACCATGCCGCAATCTTTCTGCTGATCGCCGGCACCTATACCCCCTTCACCCTAGTGAATCTTCGGGGCGGCTGGGGCTGGACCCTGTTCGGACTGGTTTGGGGAATCGCCATTCTCGGCATCATTCTGGAACTGGCGACTAAGCGCCGATACAAGCGGCTCTCCATCGCCCTCTATCTGGGGCTGGGCTGGCTGGTGGTGATCGCCATCAATCCCCTGCTGTCAGCCGTGGATATCGGTGGCTTGATACTGCTGCTCGCAGGTGGACTGAGTTACTCGCTGGGCGTTGTTTTCTATGTCTGGAAGCGGCTGGCCTACCACCATGTAGTCTGGCACCTATTCGTGCTGGCCGGCAGCATTCTGCACTTCTTTGCCGTGCTCTTCTACGTGGTACCCGGCAGCATCTAGTGCACCTGCCTCAATCCGTCTCCCTGTCGATCCAGCGCCAGGCGATCACCACCGCCAGGGCAGCGTAGCCGGCGGCCACCCAGAAGGTGGGACCGGGGCCGATACCGCTCCAGAGGTAACCGCTCAACAGGCTGCCAACCGCACCACCGGCGCCGAAGCTGATGCTGCTGTAGAGGGCCTGGCCGCGCCCCTGGTGTTTGCCGACGAAGTAGTGATGCACCAGGTGGATCGCCGCAGCGTGGAAGGTACCGAAGGTGGCGGCATGCAGTATCTGGGCGAATAGCATGATCCAGAGCTGATCAGGGGCTGCGCCGATCAGCAGCCAGCGCAGCACGGCAATCAGCAGGCTGGCGATCAGCACCTTGCGCGCCCCCCAGCGCTGCAGCAGCCGGTGCATCACCAGAAAGATCAGCACCTCCGCTACCACCCCCAGGGACCACATCTGGCCGACGAAGGTGCTGGAGTAGCCGTGCTCTTCCATATAGATGGAGTAGAAGGCGTAGTAGGCGCTGTGGCTCGCCTGCATCAGAAAGCAGGCGGCCAGGTAGGCGATCACCGCCGGGCGCTTCAGCACCGTGAGGATCGAACCCTGCGCCTCATGGTGGGGTGCCGCACCGCGCTCCGGCACCAGCAGGCTGCTCAGCCAGATGCCCAGATAGAGCAGCAGCACCAGCTGCGGGATCACCTCCACACTCATCCGGTCGAGCAGAAAACCCAGCGCGGAGACCGCCAGGATAAAGCCAATTGAACCCCACAAACGGATCCGTGAATAGTGTTTGATGCGCTCACCCAGATAGCTCATGGTGACCGCCTCGAACTGTGGCAGCGAGGCGTTCCAGAAGAAGCTGAACAGCATCATCACCAGCGCCAGCGTCCAGAAGCCCTCAGCGTAGAAGACCCCGACAAAGATCATCAGCGACAACAGCGAGGCGATCCGCACAATCGGCATACGCTGGCCGGTATGGTCAGCGATCCAGCCCCAGATGTTGGGGGCCACCAGCTTGGAGACCATGATCACCGCCATCAGCTCACCGATCTCTGCCGAAGAGAAGCCGCGATCCTTTAGGTAGACACCCCAGAAGGGCAGCAGCGCCCCGAGCGAGGCAAAATAGAAGAGATAGAAGCCGGAGAGTCGCCAGTAGGGCATCAGGGTTGGGTTACCAATGGGTGCGTGATGGCCCCCGTGGAGAGCAGCGGCTCTCCCAGGGTAGCAGGACTAATCGGTGGCGGCAGGGATCTGCGCCACCCCAGACTCCACATCCATATTTTGCCCGCGGTGACGCAGCATATGGTCCATCAGCACCAGCGCCAGCATCGCCTCGGCGATGGGGGTGGCACGGATGCCGACACAGGGGTCGTGACGCCCCTCGGTCACCACCTCGGCGGTCTCACCCGCGCGGTTTACCGTCTGGCCTGGGATGCGCAGACTGGAGGTGGGTTTGAGGGCGATACTGGCAACGATATCCTGGCCGCTGGAGATCCCACCCAACACACCACCGGCATGGTTGCTGGCAAACCCCTGCGGGGTCATCTCATCGCGGTGTTCGGTACCCTTCTGCTCCACCACTGCAAAACCGTCGCCGACCTCGACCCCCTTCACCGCGTTGATGCTCATCAGAGCGTGGGCGATCTCGGCATCAAGACGGTCAAAGATCGGCTCGCCCAGCCCTGCCGGCACCCCGCTGGCCACCACTGTGATACGTGCACCGACCGAGTTGCCCTCCTTGCGCAGCTCATCCATGTAGAGCTCCAGCTCGGCGATCTTGTCCGGATCGGGACAGAAGAAGGGGTTCTGATGGACCTGATCCCATTCCAGCCGCTCCGCACGGATCGGCCCCAGCTGTGCCATGTAACCGCGGATCTCGATACCGTAACGAACCTTCAGCCACTTCTTGGCGATCGCTCCGGCGGCAACCCGCATCGCAGTCTCCCGCGCCGAGGAACGACCGCCGCCACGGTAGTCGCGAATGCCGTACTTCTGGGTATAGGTATAATCGGCATGGCCCGGACGAAACAGTGCGGCGATCTCAGAGTAGTCCTTGGACCGCTGGTCGGTATTGTGGATGACCAGGCCGATCGGCGTACCTGTGGTCCGGCCCTCAAACACCCCGGAGAGGATCTGCACCTGATCTGCCTCGCGGCGCTGGGTGGTGTGGCGTGAGGTGCCGGGCTTGCGCCGGTCGAGATCCTGCTGCATATCCGACTCGTTCAGCTCCAGGCCCGGGGGGCAGCCATCCACAATGCAGCCGATGGCGGGGCCGTGGCTCTCGCCAAAGCTGGTGACAGTGAAGAGTTTACCGAATGAGTTGCCAGACATCTGATTAGCGCTCCAGCCAAGCGTTGATGCGTTCCAGATCCGACTGGCTCAGGGTACCCGACGCCTGCTTCAGCTGCAGGCCGTTGACGATGTAATCGTAGCGGGAGCGGGCGTAGTTGCTTTGGGAGGAGAAGAGGTTGCGCTGCACATTGAGCACGTCGACGATGGTGCGGGTGCCCACCTCGTAGCCTGCCTGGGTCGACTCCAACGCACTCTTGGCGGAGATGGTGGCCGCCTTCAGCGCATTGACCCGGCTAATGGTGGAGAGCACACCGCGGTAAGCGTTGCGCACCTGTTTGTTGACCGCGCGGCGCGACTGGTCGAGCTGCTGCTGAGCGGCGCGATAGTTGGCCTTCGACTGCTCAGTCTGCGAGGTCACCGCACCGCCAGCGTAGACCGGCAGACTTAGCTGCAGGCCAATCTTCGAGGTGTCGGCCTCGGTAGAGCTGTCGTTGCTGGTGCGGAAGATGCTATGGGAACCGACCAGATCGAGGCTCGGGTAGTGGCCCGAGCGGCTGATCTCAATGGTCTTCTTGGTCGCCTCAAGGCCGTTGCGCGCGGCGATGATGGCATAGTTCTGCTGCTGTGCGGTCTTCGACCACTCCTCCAGATCACTGGGCACCGGTGGTTTCAGCTGCAGCTCTTCACCCAGCTTCGCCAGTTGTTCCTTCTCGCCGGGGCCGATGATCTCGAACAGCGCCTCCCAGGCATTGTCCACTTCATTCTCGGCAGCGATCTCGGCAGCGCGCGCCGAGTCGAAGGCGGCCCGGGCCTCATGCACATCGGTAATGGCGATCAGCCCCACGTCGAAGCGTTGCTGCGCCTGCTCCAGCTGACGACCGGTGGCCTCGCGTTCCGCCTCGGCAACCCGCAGCTCATCCTGCGCCGCCAGAATATTGAAATAGGCATTGGAGCTGCGCACCATCAGGTCGATTTCGGCGGCTTTATACTCCGCCTCGGCCTGGGCGATGGTGTTGTCCGCCTGCTCCAGCCGGATCCACTGGTCGCGGTGGTAGATCGACTGAGAGAGACTGAGGTTGAGGCTCCGATCGTTGTAGGTCGAAACGCCTGTACTGCTAAACGGCGAACTCTTTACGTCACTCCGCACCCCGTCGAATTGACCGCCGAGGGCGATACTGGGCAGCAGTTGCGCGCGAGCCTGCACCTTGGTCTCTCTTACTGCATCCAGCTGCGACTTGGCAACCTGCAGGGCGGGGTCATTTTCCTGGGCAAGTTTGTAGACGTCCATGAGATCCTTCGCCTGAACCGACAAGGCGGCTCCAGCCAGAAGGAGAGGAAGAACCAGTCGTACTAACTTCATGTTCTGCTCCACAGATAGCCGGAGTCAGCTCAGCCCCAGCGAGAAAAAGAGGTATTATATGCGATAACGCCCAGCGGAACAGTCGCCATCCCCCGTCTCTGACTGGGTTATTCACCTTTGCTGGTAGGATCTGCCTTCAGCAGCAGCTGCGGGTCGAGACGCTTCTCGAACAGGTTCAATCCCCAATGAAGATGCGGCCCAGTCGCTCTTCCAGTCATGCCCACTTCACCGATCACCTCACCCTGGCGCACCCGCTGGCCCTGCTCTACCAGCAGCCGACTCAAATGGAGATAGGAGGTCGTCAGACCGTGGCCATGATCGAGCAATAGAGTGCCGCCAGAGTAGAACATGTCGGGATGGGCCAGGGTGATGACGCCATCAGCGGGGGCCACCACCGGCGCCCCTTCCGAGGCTGCCAAATCGAGACCAGAATGGGGCCGTTTTGGCTTACCATTGAGGATACGCTGGCTGCCGTAGACACCGGAGATACGCCCCTTCACCGGCAAGATAAAACCCTTGAGAAAGTCAGTACGTGGCTCGTCGAGCTTTCTGGCTGCCTTGATCTGCGCGGTCTCTTTGCGAATCCGCTCCCAGTCCCGCTTCGGCGGGGTCACCTTACTCTGTGGTAGGCCATCGATGCGCTGGATTTTATAGCTGCGCTTGCCGATGCTGATCAGCTCTTTGTGCTCACTGCCATCGGGGGCGATCAGCCGGATCTCACTCTGCAGGGGGTTTTCGCGACTAAAGCCAATGATGAAGATCCCCTCCTCGGAAACCCGCACCGGCTTGCCGTCCACCCGCACCTGGGTACCGGGCTCTACCTGCGCAATCGCCAGCCCACCTTGCAGCAGGTCGCCCTGCAGGCTTAGTGCAGCAACACTGCCTGGCAGCAGAGCCAGCACCATCAGCCAAACTAACACCACGCTGCGCAAGGGAAAAATCGCCACCCAAACTGCCATCGCAACACCTCATCCGTCCAACACCAGACTGGGCAACCTAGCACAGCACACCAGACCATCCAATCAATTCGCATCAGGCGTTGACAAGGATAAAATCAGGTTGTAAAGTTCGCGCTCTCCAAACGGCTGTAGCCGTTAAAACCAGCTCTCGCCGAGGTGGTGAAATTGGTAGACACGCTAGCTTCAGGTGCTAGTGGGGGAAACCCCGTGGAGGTTCAAGTCCTCTCCTCGGCACCATATATAGATCGAGGAGTTACGAGAAATCGGACTCCTTTTTTTATTTCTCGCAAGTTTCTTTTTTACCTCGCACTTACCTCGCGTCTAGACTAGGTTTGAGAGCCAGCCTGACACTAGCACAGCGTAAACCATGCCCTTTGCAGCTCTGGAGGCGCTCCACTGTAAGACTGATAACGGCGACCCACACCTAACTACTCCGAAACAGGGGCTCCGTTTCGCTCACCCCTTTGCGGTAGCGAAAAACGGCGATTTCGGGCTTAAGGAAAGCCTGCCGAAAGTGGCTTTGAAAGTTGCTCCAAGATCAAGCCAGCTTTATCGATCATCTGTGCCTTTCTTAGGTTTTGCCATTTCAAATGACAGAAGCCCTTATTCGTTTTTCAGAACATTCATTCCTTTTGTAGCTTGCCCATACTATATAGAAAACTTTTCAGCCGTAGTCCGGCAATAAAGACTTGAAGGCCCTCGAGAGGTCAGCGCTCTTACAGCCCTATTAAGTGATTGACTTCGAAAATATGTTTTATAAACAGAAAAAGTCAGTTTCGACTTCACCGGCCTCAACTTCCTTAGTTGGCCAATTAACCCAAGGACAGGTTCGCGATCTATCGTAGTAATGGCTCCCGCCCCCCATAACATGTCGCCAAAATAAGAATGAGATTGAAATCAGTGACCATATTCAATGGCGTGATAAGTCCTTTAAGGCGAGTCCAGCTAAAATATGAGTATCGACTGTTCTAAAGCCGCTTTCGTCAGTTGAGCCGTGCCCTTCTATATGACCCCACGGAATTAAGCCATGTTCAGTAGCCTCGCCCAGAAGAACTGAGATACAAGACTCCATATCATCAGCTGAGTCCACGCGAAAATAGCGCACGTCAAGGCCATGAGCGATGTACTCTGCAATATCCATAAGGTCTTCACGGAGATGGCGCGCTGTGTTCAGCTCACCTTCTGATATAGCATCGAAAATTGCTACGCTGTTGAATTTTGCATCGCTCACTGATCTGGCTGATAGTGTCTGCTGAAAAGAAATAATCGGAATCTTTGGGGTTGCTCAGAGCTTCCTTAGCAAGTAGCTTAACGAGCACCCCTGGAGGGGCCGGAAAACCTTTCCGCTGGTTACTCCCCTCACCCGCAACTATTTTTCAACTCCCGCAGGATCCGCTGACACTGCCGCAAGCCGAGATCCACCTGATAGTGTTTCTGAAGATGCTGTTGTAGCAACTTGCCACTCCAGCGGGACACCGAATAACCCAAGCACTCGGGTGTCACCGCGATCTCTCGTAGCAGGAACTGGAACTGATCCGCATCCAGGCTGGCCAAGCGCCCAGACTTGTCGTCATCTTTCAGGCCCAGCGGGCCAAATTCATAATAGCTGTCGACCCAGCGCTCCACCGAACGGGAGCTTTCACCAAACCAGTTGGCCACGCTGCTGCACTCCTGACCTGCACTGACCAGCAATACGCAATGCAAACGATGTAGATAGCGCTTCTCAGCCGCGTGGTGGATCTCCCCTTTGAGAGCTTCCTTCAGAACTCCCAAGTCCACATCCGTCAGTTGCCTTGCCATGCCTCCCCCTCCAAAGGACGCGCCTAGCATCGACCTGTTTATTGTTACCCCAGCCAATTGGATTTTATTGGTCGAGCAGGACCTAACCCCATAACAGCTAGAATCTATGCCTTCTAATTATTTAGGCAGGAAAATCCAACAAGGACCTCTACTCCTTGGCAAGAATGACACATCATTGATCTCGGTCAATCGCAAACCCATTTTTGGCGAACTGCCCATGCGAATTTCGTTAAAGAGGGTACACCACGACATTAGAAATGTAGATCCACCTCAAGGTGGATCTACCTATTCGATATCCTCCCTTCCGTTTAGGGCGGAATAGCTCCTTTCCACAGGGTAATCGATTAGATCTACTTGGAATTGACATTGTTCGCCCAATGACACAAGATAGTGATTAATTACTATCTTGTGGAGATAACATGCCCTCAAACAGCAAACATCTGCCTGCAAATAAACGTCGCGCAGTTACTGTTGAAGCCGTGGTTGACCTCGCCGCGGAACAAAACCCAAGCGACATCACCACTGCAGCCATTGCCAGATACATGAACGTGACCCAGGGGGCGCTGTTCCGTCATTTTCCAAATAAAGAGGCCATCTGGCAGGCGGTGATGGAATGGGTCGCGGAACGCCTGCTGGCGCGAGTAGACGCGGCGGCAAAGGCTGCAACAACTCCAGTTACAGCACTGGAAGCGGTATTTATGACCCATATTGATTTTGTCTCTGCCCATCCAGGTGTGCCACGTATGTTGTTTGGTGAATTACAGCGTGCTGAGGATACAGCAGCCAAGCGCATGGCGCGCACCCTGATCCGGAAATACAGTGAGCGTGTGGCAGTATTGATAGAGAAAGGTAAGGCCGAAGGTGAAATTGATCCGGCTGTTGATACTGTGGCTGCGGGTACCTTGTTCATAGGCACCATTCAAGGTCTGGTTATGCAGTCATTACTGGCTGGGGATACTGGAAATATGCAAGACAAGGTGCCCGGGGTTTTTGCGATCTATCGCCGTGGAATTGAGCGGAACTTATGAAAAAATTCTTTCAAAAACCGTTTATTCTACCATTGATTGTTATTGCAGCCCTGGCCTTGGTGATTTTCAAAGTAAAATCCAGGCCACCTATCGAACATGAGGAACTGCAATTCCCCACCAAAACAGTGGAAGTCATTACAGCTAAGAAGATCCCTTTCCGCAGTCGTGCCATTGCTTATGGATATGTAGAGCCTGCCGTTTTGTTGAAAGCTAAGACGGAAGTTGCTGGCAAGATCAGTTATATCCACCCATCCTTGAAAAAAGGCGCCAGCCTGGCAAAAGGTACCGTGGTTCTACGCATTGAACCAACCACCTATGAGTTTTCCCTTGATAAAAGTAAGGCAGGACTAGCAGGCAGCCAATTTTCCTTAAAACAATTGGAAGTTGAAGAAAAAACCACCCAGCGCTCTCTCAAAATTGCCAAAAAAAACCTACAGACCGGCCAAAAAGAATTAGATCGCTTGCTTAGTATCTGGGAGAAACGTTTAATTTCTCGTTCAGCCGTTGATGCAGAAGAACAGAAGATTTTACAACTACGCCAGCAGGTCGAAGATTTACAGGGAAAACTGGCAAGCTTCAGCAGTCGTAAATCCGCAACCCAGGCGCAAATCAAACAATCCAAAACCCAGCTTGCTCAAAGTAAAGATACTCTGTGGCGCACCGAAATTCGTCTGCCTTTTGATGCTCGTATCGGCAAGGTTTCAGTAGAAAAAGGTGAGTATACTGCCGTTGGCAGCGTGTTGTTTGAAGCATTGGGCACACAGGCCGTTGAAATCAATGCCCAACTACCCGTGCGTCAGTTTTACCCACTGCTAATGGGGCTTGGCAAACACAGTTTGAATTTGCAAAACCCGGAAGACTTGCAGTCTGCATTCTCGAAAATTCAGCTGGAGGCGAACGTTAGCCTGGTCGGATACAAAGGGAATATTGCAAGATGGCGAGGTGAATTACTGCGAATAGGCGAGTCTATTGATCCTGACCGGGATACGATTGACTTAGTCGTTGCTGTCAACAATCCCTATGAAGACGTCATTCCTGGCAAGCGTCCACCCTTGCTACAAGGCATGTATGCAGCCGTCGAATTTTTCACGCCCCCACATGAGATGCTGATTTTACCAAGAAAGGCCATCCACCAGGGACGCGTCTATGTCGCCAAAGCAAATAATCGGTTAGAAATTCGCCCGGTGAACATTCTTCACAAACAAGGACAACTAGTGATTGTCGACAATGGGATCAAAGAGGGTGAAAAAATTATTATTACCGATGTCATTCCTGTGATTGAAGGTTTGCCTCTCAAACCTGTTCTGGCAGACGAGTATGAAAAGCAGCTAGCCAAAGACGCTATTGGTGAAGAATACATGAGGCTAAACGATATTAATGAAAATAAAGTTATCGGCAGTGGCAGCCTTACTTCACCTCATTATTTGACTGAAGGTGATGCGGAATGATTCGTTATTTTGCGGCACATCCCACCATCAGTAATATATTGATGATGGTAATAATCGCCATTGGTTTTTATTCACTAAATGGGCTAAATAAAGAATCGTTTCCATTACTTAAGCCCAGCAAGGTACAGGTCACGGTTGCCTATCCTGGAGCAAGTCCATCCGATATTGAAGATGGCATATGCATCCCACTGGAAGATGCCACAGATGGTATCAGCTTTTTAAAAGAGCAGGAATGTGATGCCCGTGACAATATCGCCATTTTTACATTGGAAATGCAGGAAGCGGGAAATATACGTGAGTTTACTGATGATATTAAAACTGAAATTGATGCAATCCAGAACTTCCCGGAGAATATCGAAGACCCTGTGATCAAACAGTTGGGGAGAATTAACCCGGTTGCTAATATTGCCATCACCTCAGATAAATTAACACCCACCGAATTAAAAGAACTGGCAGAGTATTACCGTGATCGTCTGATTGCCATGCCCCAAGTCCCGATCGTGAGCATGGACGGTTTCTCCACGCATCAATTGCAAGTATTAATCCGCCCTGATACTCAGCAAAAATACAATCTTAGTGTCCAGGATATTGCCAACTTAATTGCAGCTCAGGCGTTAGAATTACCCGTAGGAAAATTGGAAGCGACGGAAACCTCCTATCAGATTCGTTTTGATAATGCCAGAAAGACAGCTAATGAACTCGCAAATCTCATTATTATCAATACACCAGAAGGTGGTGAAATAAAACTGGGCGATATTGCCAAAATTGAGGATAAATTTGAAAAGCCTGAAGAACGCATCGAGCTAAACGGCAAACTGGCTGCACTACTTAAAATCAGCAAAAACACCATTGACGACACACTAAAAGTTGCTGATGCACTGATTGAGTTTGTTGAAAAAGAAAACAAAATTCTGCCTGAAGGAACACAGCTGACCATTGTCAACGATAGCTCCACATCAGTGCGCGACCGGTTACAATTGTTATTAACAAATGGTTGGCAGGGTCTGATCCTGGCAACTTTTATGCTGCTCCTGTTTTTTTCATGGCGTTACACTTTTTGGATTGCTCTGGGCTTACCTATTTCATTTTTGGGTGGTCTTGCCATGATGGTCGTCTTTGGCGTGAGTATCAACATGATCTCAATGGTCGCCTTGCTTATGGCGATAGGCATTTTAATGGATGACGCCATAGTACTGTCTGAAAATATTGATCATGAATACCGCAAAGGAAAATCGCCACTGGATGCCGCTATTGATGGCACCAAAAAGGTTTTTCGCGGCGTCTTTTCTTCCTATCTTACATCCGCCTTTTTATTTGGCAGCTTGTTGATGATGAAAGGCGATCTGGGGCAGATATTGGGTGTCCTGCCTGTGGTTTTACTGTCAGTGCTTACCATCAGTTTAATTGAAGCATTTCTGGTGTTGCCACACCACCTGAAGCACTCGCTGGAACATGCGCACCACAAAGCACCGCCAAGATGGCGACAGAAATTTGAAATCCTGTTCGATCAATTTCGCCATGGAGTTGGCCGTGCTGCCCAACTCGCCATGCAGTTCCGCTACATCACTGTCGGCATAGCTCTGGCTATGTTGATTTTTTCTGTCGGCTTGGTTGCAACTGGAACAGTTAAATTTAAGGCATTCCCTGATCTGGAAGGAAACAATCTGGAAGCCAGAATTCTACTGCCGCAAGGCACACCATTGGCAGAAACCGAAAGGGTGGTGCATACACTGCTCAATGCCTTAGATGAAACCAATAAAACCCTTAGCCAAAATGAAGCAGAAGAGCTGGTTAAAAATGTGCAGCTTTCATACGGCGAACATGGCGATGTCCCAGAAAATGGATCACATCTGGCAACCCTCAGTATCGATTTGCTTAACACTGAAGAACGCAATACTAAAATTCTTGAGTTAATTCAGCTTTGGAAACAAAAAACCGGGGCACTACCCGACGTGCTAAGTATTCAATACAAAGAACCCAAGGTAGGCCCAGCGGGACGTGCCATTCACATTCGCCTGAGTGGACAAGACATGGATGAATTGTCAAGGGCATCATGGGAAGTGCAAAACTGGCTCAGAGGTTATAATGGCGTAAACAATTTGCTGGATGACCTTCGCCCAGGCAAGCCGCAGTACAGTATCAAACTCAAACCCGGTGCATTAGCCGCAGGCATTGATTCCCGTAGTATTGCCTTGCAACTGCGGTCGGCTTATCTGGAAGTTAAAATCAGTGAGATTTACAAGGGACGTGAAGCCTATGAAATTGTTGCCAAACTGGACAACCAGCAAGGTCATGAGTTACTCGATTTTGATAATTTCACCGTATTTTCAAAAACTGGAAAGGAAATTCCCTTAGGCAGTGTCGCCACCATCACTGAGGAACGTGAATTTTCTCGAATCGGGCATATCAACCACCAGCGCACAGTCAATATATATGGCGATGTGGATGCAGACATCGCCAATACCTCGGAAGTCATCGCAAGCTTACAAAAAAACTTTTTAGGCACATTGCAAGAGCGCTATCCTGAAATTACTTTTAAACTTAAAGGTGAAGTCGAGAACGGCACTGAAACCAAACTATCTATACTCTCAGGCTTCGGGCTGGGTGCATTTGGGGTATTCCTTTTACTTAGCCTGCAATTTCGAAATTACCGCGAACCATTAATCGTCATGATTAATATTCCTCTTGCCCTCATCGGTGCAATCTGGGGGCATCTGATTATGGGGTTGGATTTCACCCTGCCGAGTATGATTGGCTTCGTTTCTCTGGCGGGTATAGTTGTGAATGATTCGATCCTGCTGGTCGAATTTGTGAAATATCGAGTAGAAGAAGGCATGCTCTTTCACGATGCTGCCAGGCAAGCGGTATATGATCGCTTTCGAGCCATTTTCCTCACCTCTGTCACCACCATTGCTGGCATGACACCCTTGCTATTTGAAACCAGTACACAAGCATTAATTCTGGTCCCTTTGGTAACCAGTATTGTGTTTGGCATGTTGACATCTACTGTATTGATCATGTTGGTACTGCCTGCCATGTATGCAATTATGGAAGATGTTGGTTTTGTAAAATTAACAGGGGAGCCAGAGCGGTCAGCGGCATAGCTAATGGAGAAGCAAAGGGCGCCTCTAATTAATGTATGACTAGAGAGCTTCTGATCAAGTCATGGACTCATATCTTGTACCCAGAATATCGACTTCGTCCAGACTTAATCAAAGACTCTCTAGCTCCCATGCGTGAATAAAGATCGATAACTGCTCAGCCAGAATCGTTCGGGGTACCCTAAAGCTCGCGTAAATTCCATATTACCCAGGCGCACATGCTTCGGTGATAGGCAACAAAAACATAAAAGCATCATAGAAAACCGGATAATATTAGACATGAGAACTGCCTACATAATAAGAACGATCCTGCTTGCTGGATTTGCCATTATAGTTGCCAGTAGTCAGGCGCTTGCCGAGACTGCGCCTGATTCCAACGAGCCTCTGGCTTTGAGAAAAATCATGCAAGACTTGGGTAAGAACATGCAGGCCATCACCGATGGCATTTCTCGTGAGGACTGGGAACTTGTCGAAAAAGCCGCGTCACAGGTAGCTGATCATCCACAACCACCATTCGGCGAGAAAGTACGCATCCTGGGCTTTGTGGGTACCAATGTAAGCAAGTTCAAGGGCTATGATGGTGAAACCCATGACGCTGCACATATATTGGGTGAAGTTGCAGCAGAAAAAAACGGCTACGGCGTGGTCTCGGCCTTCTCAGCGCTGCAAAATACCTGCCTGGCCTGTCACCAGAGTTTCCGCAAATCATTCCAGGAACACTTCTATGGTCAGCGCTGAAGTGATCCCTAGTTGTGGTCTCACGAGATCTATCCTGCAAACTGTTTCGTAAAGGATGAGGAAGATCTTCTCCTTTAATCGGGCACTATGAAGGGACTAGACCATGCAGTACACACAACCTTACCAACAGACAATGTCAGTTCGGTGTCGCCTACCCGACAGGGGCTATGAATACCCAACATCTTGGCATATAGATTTTGTCTCTCATGGCCAATAACGCTAACTTATCCACTCAACCAAGGGAAGAGCCTTGTGATTAAGCCGGCCAACGCGGATACATAACGCGGCAGCCCATTATCGCGTTGGGCAATTAAGGCATCACCATAGAATAAGCCGTGCAAGGCAACGGAGAATTAAGTTTAAATCGGGTAGAGTCGGAACAGTTTGGAGTCCAAACTATTCGGCATCATGGCGGATAGGTGGTTAATTGGATCGGTCACTGTCGAAAGATCATCTCGCCTTACAAGGCTCAGGCAGGATGCGGCTTCGTTGTTAGTGCAGAAATTATCTGCTAGGGCATGCCGGGAGATAATAGATTTTTGGGTGTGAATAATGGTGCGGGCAGCAAGGAAAGCAGTTCAAGCTTCCCACCGCAGAAACGCTACGTCCTCAGAGCGGTGCAGCATTGTGAATCAAAGACACAGGCCAGCATAGAATTATGCCCAACAATGGGGCTCAGTGGTGTCAAAAAGCTCCGCTCGTGCCTCGCTCCACTTTTTGACACCACTGAGCCCAAGCGATTGCAATCCAAACTACAGAACGCAAGGTCATGGCGGCTACAGTGCGCTGTTCATATTCACCACCATAAAAGATATGAATTCCAAAGGCGCCAAAGACCAATAGTGTCAATGTAGCTATGATAATTGCCGCCGCCGGAGCCCAAGCTTTTTCCAGCCAAATACCAATTCCGGTAGCTACATAGAAAAAACCTGCAGAAAAGTTGAACCAAAGTACAAAATCGACATAGTTTCCTGCGGCGCGTCTGGCTTCTCCATCAATAAAGAGCACGCTGCCGCCTGATTTAATGGTCATCACGCCAAAGGCCACTGCGATGATGGCGGCAATCCAGACCCATGCGGGCCGTTTTTTAGTAATCATTACGATGTTCCTTGATCCAAGGTGAAACCAATATTTATGTAATGGGTAATCTGCCATATCTCCTTATCGGAGAGCCGCTCCCCAAATGCAGGCATGGCGGTGCCAAACGGTTTGCCGCCTTCCGACAAGGTCCAAAAGAAGAAGGCGTCCGTGCCTACCGGTAATCTACGGGTAAACGCAAGATTGGCCGGACGGGGGACCAACTGCTTGCCTGCCAGGCCATCCCCTCCACCAGATGCGCCATGACACACCTGGCATTGCATTTGATACAATTTTTTTCCATCCGAAATATTCTCTGTAGACGCGGGCAATGGGTTTATCAAATCAGCATACTGATTCGGTATATTTCCCCGCATATATTGTGTGTAGCGGCCGACAAAGATGGAATTAGAGTCATTAATTCCAATATGCTGGCAACCGATAATGGCCATGGCCGGCAGAAGTAATGAGAGCGTATATGGTACGCGTAGTGACAGCATTGATCTTGTCCTAGAAAGAGCAGTTAGGCACACACATGGTGCGGACTCTTGATTTACCTGGCTATACAACAAAAATTCTCGTCACTAATAAGGTGCCAGCCCCAGTGTTTGTGAATGCAACTCCAGCATCTTTCCGGCAGTAAGGGAGGAATAATCATTAGCTATAGCCATGCTGATTGGTCCTGCTGCCAGGACATACTCCAGGCTAATACGTGTAAATTTTTCATATCTAATTCTTCCTCTTGTGGTTTTTTTGAATAGTTTGATGCGCGTGTAGCGCGTCTAAACAATCTACACTAGGCTACGTCAATGATATCTACTTGTCCGGTGCCTCCAGTCTTTAGGCTTCAAACACTTATAAGCGCAGCCTCTCTTCCTTGAGTGCCTCAACAACCTTATCCTTCAGTCGAGCGGTCTGTGCATCCGCTATCGATGGCTCCTCATGATCGGTGCTGTTGAGTTGACCCAAGTATTGCTCGATGCTCGCTTCGATCTGCTCCATCCACCACTTCATCTTGGCCGGAGTGAAGTTCTTGGTCCAATCTGGCCAGTTGGTCCCTGGCTGCATCAATGGCGGGATGTTCCCCGCCGAATACCTGCTGCAGGAGTGCCAGCATTTGCTCGAACTGCGCCCTTGCATCATCGAGGCGTTCTTGTGCTACGTAGAGTTCACCTAGCCCCTTCAGACTGACTGCAAGGTTCAGGCGCCGATCCCCGGAGTCGGTCTTCCATATGGCGATCGCCTGCTGATACAGGCTCTCTGCCGGCGCAAGACGTTGCTGGCTGCGGTAAAAATCCGCCAGCCTATGCATTGCCCAAGCAGCATGGGGGTGGTCCTCACCTGAGGCCGTTTGCAGGATGTGCAAAGAGCGCGTCAACAGCCCCTCCACCTCATGCGGCTGATCAAGATGCATTTTCAGGCTCGCGATCTTACCGAGACTGATCGCCACCCACGGGTGCATCTCCCCCAATGCCTGCTCCCTGAGTGCCAATCCCTGGCGCAACAGAAACTCGGCCTCTTCCATTCGGGATTGTTTGATATAGATGACCGCAAGGTTATCGAGCAAAGCGGCCATTCTGTGGTCCACGCCCTGCAAGCTAGCATTGGCAATCTTCAGCACCATTACCTGGTATGTTTCGGCCTCGCGGTATTTGCCCAGTGCAAAGGCCAGCCGGGATGCTAGCTGGAGATAGTCCAGGTTTGACGGGTGCAGCTGCACGGCCTCCTGCAGGTAGGTGTATGCGGCGTTGAGGTCTTTTCTTGACACGGCCAAGATACTTTGTCGATAGGCGGAGTTTGCTGCATCGAGCCTGCTTTTAATCTTGACCTTCTGTAGTTGGGCCTCGGTCGGCACGGACAGGGCCGGTTCAGATAACAGGTGTTGTTGCTGCCCATCCCGTCCAGAATCTGTCTGAATGGCCGCAATGATGGAAAAGTGCTCCGCCGCAGACACGGCCTGACTGTTCCCGGCTATCAGTAGCCAGGCTAGTAACAGTGTGATGTAACCTTTTAAAATATTGGCATTCATATTCTTTGGTAATCCCCTTAAACCATCAGCAATGACCGGTGATGTCTCGCACGCCGGATTCCGGGACCAAAAGCTACAGGAAAACTGTTTCCATAGTATTTCCACACCCGGGCAATGTGTTTCGCATCTATTTCAGCGGGCGAACCCAGAACAGGCTCTTTTAGAAGGCTTGCCGCCGAGGTACCGAAAAACACCAGCATACTCATCGTCGATGACGACCCAGGCCTGCGGGAGCTGCTAGAGCGATATCTGGGCGAGCAGAGCTTTTCGACCGGCGTGGTCACGGACGACGATGCCATGGAATGTTATCTGGCTGCACAACCGGCGGGCCTGAACACCCTCGACCGCATATTGCCTGCCGATGACGGATTGACGCTCGCCAAGCGACTGCGCGCATCCACCGATATCCCGGCCATCATGCTCTCTGACCAGGGTGAGGATGTCGATCGCATCATTGACCTAGAGGTGGGCACCGACGACTATCTGGCGAAGCCGTTCAATCCCAGGGAACTGCTTGCCCGTCTACGCGCCCTGTTACGGCGCCTGCCTGCCGGCTGGCAGGCAGGCAGGGGGAGGGAAGGTTTAAAAATTCCAGCGGTAACCGGCCAGCAGAAAGTAGTCGATGCTCGTATCGATGGTCGTAGAACTCTCCTGCCGATTCCAGCTCGCTCCCAGCTCCATCTCCAGCAGCAGATCACGCTTGACCCGATAGTCGGCTTGCAGGCGTCCACCCGCGCTGAGGCGGGTGGTGCCGTCATCACTATCCCGATAGGCCAGAGACAGGCGTGGATTGACTCGCCATAGCGATGTCACCGGGTAACGGCTGTTGGCGGTCAGTGAGTAGGTATTGGCACTATTGGCATCGATATAGCGCAGATTGAGGATACCGATGTCTCCATTCTTCAACAGGTTGTTCTTCAGCACCTGAAAAGTGTAGTAGAACTCATTACCGGTCGCCGCTGTAGCATCGACCCCACCGGAAGCGGATGTGCCTGAAGTATTAGCGACGGTCAGATCACCGCTCAGCTGGAAATCCCTGGCCAGGAAATGGGTGCCGCCAAGGGAGACCACTGTACTGTTTGCGGTTCGATCAAGCGCCAGCTGATAGATCTCGTCGTCAGTGAAAGAGAGTGAAAGTTCCTTGATGGAGGAGACGCCTTCCTGACCCTGAAGCGCATTGGAGGTGGTAATGATAGGGCTGGAGCGGTAATCAAGGTTGATATAGGCCTTGGTATCGTCAGTAAGACTCCAGTTCGACTGAAACAGAAACATCGCCAGTTCATTGTGAAATATGTCGTAGTCGAATTGACCAAAAACTGACAAATTCTCATCAAAATATCTGACTTCAGTGCCAATCGCCCGCCGATCCACCAGATGATCCGTTCGCTGCTCGATAGCAAACAAGATTACATCCACATCATCAATCAGCGCATCCATCTCCATATTGGCGCCATAGAACCACTTATCCTGGCGGATGAAGACATCTTTTGATGAATCGACGGGAAAGCCCGTGTAGATATTAAAGCGTGTATCCTCATTAAATTGATAGCCAAAAACACCACCATCAAATCGGCTCAGGATGCCGCTTGACCTGAAGCGCTGCCGACCAACACGGCCAAGCAGACCCTGACTCTGACGGTCCAGCTCGATGAAGGCCTCAGTCAGGGATTTCTGGTCTCCTGATCCACCAGTCAGCAGATCAACATCATAGCCGCCGCTGAACTGAAAACGCAGATCATAATCCTGGCTGCGGCGTCTGGCAGAGATGTCGAGACTAGTGGCAATCTCCGAACGGTTGACGCTCTCCATCTCATCCTCGAAATTGACATCGGTATCGATAAAGTTGCTCTGACTGGCATCACGCTGATAGGACTGCGAGAGACTACCGTAGACTTCCCACTCTGCCTCCCGCTCCTGCCCGGGCTGGGTAGTAATGCGACTCTCCCGCAACTTTTCCTTGGGGGTCTGGGTCGCAGAGATCAGGCCAACCAGGCGTTGATTAACTCGCTTGGCATCCTCACCCTCAGGATAGAGTTCGAGGTAGCGCCGGTATTCCGCCTTGGCATGAGCAACCTGATCATTCCGTTCCCGCGCCAGCCCCAACAACTCCAGCGCCTCCTTGGAGTAGGCATGCGTCTTCTCTTCGAGAATCGCGGTCAGCATGCGTATCGCTTTAGGATAATCCTGCGCGGTCATGATTTCCCGTGCCTTCTCCATCATCTTGGTCAGGCGAACCGGTGCATCCAATCGGACTTTATCCCGTTTCGGGAGCAATACAGGAGGCTGCAATGTTTCAATCGTTGCATCTACACCCGTCTCTGCCTGTAATCGATCTTTCTCTTCAGTAGAAGCAAGATCTATCCAGCTATCCGAATAAAAATGTCTGACTTCCCTGTTCGCAATCTTTGCTGCTTCTTTGCTTGAAAAAAAGCCCATGCGCAGGCGATACCATGCCACACCCTCGACTTCAGCCTTAACGGCATAGAGCTTTCTCCCTTTTGGAACCGGAACAGGAGCCACCTTGGAAAAGTCAATCGGGACTCTTTGTGACAGTAGATTCAACACATAATCTCCTGTTACCACCCCTTCCGTTTCAACTACGGCTTGCTCCTTATCCTTTGAGGGCACAGGTAATTTGGTTTGCGGGACATCAATCAGTTCAGCCGGCTCGAGAAGTTTGATCTGCTGAACCTTCTTTTGCTTCTTCAGTATCAAAGAGAGACTGAAAAAACCCTTTCCCTGCTCGATCTCATATTTACTAATCGGGGTTGCAAAAGAGAGCGAAAGCGTGGAATTGCCGATCAGACTTCCATTAAACACCACCCTTTCAAGTGGCACTTCAGCCGTAGCTCTCCAAGAGAACGTTTCATCACCTGTAAGAAACTCACTCTCCGTACCCGGCGTAACAACCGGCTTAATCCGAATGCTTATCTCATTCTGCTTGGCATTGATCAGATGACTGACAATCCGCATCGGCACATTAAAAAATATCGAGATACGATTCTCTTCCACACCAATCTTCGTCTCGATCCGGTCCATGATCTTCGAGCCAGCAAAGGTCTTCCCTGCTCCCATTGCAAGTAACACAAAGAAAAGGACAAAACGCCCCATCTGCATAGGTTTATTCATCTCCAACCCTGTTATTCCTGTTTTAATTATTGAAGAGGATTGCAGCAGTTTCCCTACAAACAACCTGCTGCAATCTCACTGCTTGAAGCGCCTCAATCCCAATCACGGTCCGAGACCCGGTGCTCCCGGCTTCGGCTCTTACTGATCTTTGTCATCGAACTATCACTATAGACATGACAGGCACCACTGCAGTCGCGCAGTTCACTGACTGAGTACCTGGTATTGCCATATTTCTTATGTGGCCCCGACTCATAGTCTCTGGCATGGCAGGCGGCGCAGTCTGGCACATAGCCGGCGTTGCTCCAGGTCACTATCTGGCTGTTGCCACCATGACAACTCGTACAACTCAGGCTTCCCCGATGGTCACCAGGATAACTGGCTGAGAGATGACTGTAGCTGAGTGTCGGTTGCCAGGCAGATGTACGGTGGCAACTGTCACATTGCTGAGTGGTAACAAAATGTCCGGATGGTTTGCCTTGTGCCGTTGATCCGTTATGACAATTGGAACAGGAGCCGCTCGCGCCACTGTGATCGAAGCGTACTGAACTCCAATTGCTTTGAGAGAGATGGCAGGCATCGCACTCTGCTGTGGTTTGAATATGGCTGCTGTGCTTGCCAGTGGCGGTCGTTCCATTGTGACAGCTGGAACAGCTTCCAGTGGCAGCAGCGTGATCAAACCGCACAGAATTCCAGTTGGACTGGGAGACATGGCAGGTTTCGCACCCTGCGCTGGTCTGGATGTGGCCAGCGTGTTTTCCACTCGCGGTGGTTCCATTATGGCAGCTGGCACAGGAACCGCTGACCGCAGAATGATCGAAACGGGTAGCGTTCCAGGTCGTCTGAGAGATATGGCAGCTATCACACTGCGCAGAGGTCTGAATATGCCCAGCATGTTTGCCAGTCGCTGTTGTGCCGTTGTGGCAACTAGAGCAAGAACCGGTGACTCCAGAGTGATCAAAGCGGGTCGCACTCCAGCTACTCTGGGAAACATGGCAGGTATCACAGGCCGCCGATGTCTGAACATGCCCCGACGGTTTGCCTGTCGCTGTTGCTCCATTATGGCAACTGGCGCAGCTGCCACTAACCCCACTGTGATCAAAACGAACCGCACCCCAGGTTGTCTGTGAGGTATGGCAACTATCACACTCAGCGGAGGTCTGAATATGCCCCGCACGTTTACCTATCGCCGTCCGGCCATTGTGGCAGCTGCTACATGTACCATTTACAGCTGAGTGGTCAAAGCGGGTAGTTTTCCAGTTGGTTTGAGAAACGTGGCAAGTATCGCACTCTGCAACTGTCTTCAGATGATCAACATTCTTGCCCGTAGCCCTGCTGCCATTGTGGCAACTGGAACAACTACCCGATATTGCATCGTGATCAAACCGCACATTGTTCCATACTCTGGTGGAAATATGGCAGCTATCGCACTGTGCAGTGGTCGCCACATGAGTGGCCGATTTCCCAGTTGCAGTAGAACCATTATGGCAACTGCTGCAAGTTCCGGTGACTCCCTCATGGCCAAAAGAGCCAACTTGCCAGGAGACCGTATTGTGGCAACTATCACAAGCGGCGGTAGTTTGGATATGGCTAGCATGTTTACCTGTCGCTGTCGTGCTGTTATGGCAGCTGGCACAACTGCCGGTTACGTTGGAGTGATCGAAACGAACGCTTTCCCAGCTGCCGGTCGAAAGATGGCAGCTATCGCACTGAGCACTGGTCTGTACATGACTCACATGCTTGCCTGTTGCCTGGACTCCATTGTGACAGCTACTGCAAGAACCATTGGTGGCAGCATGATCGAAGCGCAGCGACTTCCATGAAGTATTGGAGAGATGGCAGCGATCACATTCGGCTATGGTTGGCACATGTGAACTCTGCTTGCCTGTTGCTAGCGCCCCATTATGGCAACTACTGCAAGCCCCTGATGCATTGTCATGATCAAACCGGACACTGCGCCAATTTGATGTAGAGAGATGACAGCTGTCGCACTGCCCTGTAGTTGGCACATGGCTATTGGACTTACCGGTCGCAGATGATCCATTGTGGCAAGTAGAACAACTACCAGAAACATTGACATGCTTGAATGTGGAGGTTTTCCATGTCGCAGTGGATGTATGGCAGACGTCACACTGCTCATTCGTTCTGACATGGGAGGCGTGCTTGCCTGTCGCATTGACTCCGTTATGACAAGAAGCACAAGTGCCTGTGGCATTTGAATGGTCGAAGCGGCCTGTCGTCCAGGTCTCAGTGGTATGGCAGGTATCACACTGCGCTGTTGTCTTGATGTGATTACTGCTCTTTCCTGGCCTGTTGATGCCATTATGACAGGACCAGCAGACGCCATTGGTCTTGCTGTGATCAAAGCGGGCCACCTGCCAGCCGTTGGTCTGGTGGCAGCTGTCGCACTGCTCGGTGGTGTGGATATGCAGGGTCGGCTTGCCGGTCGCCTTGGTGCCATTGTGGCAATGCGCACAGGAGCCAGGTGCAACATCCGTATGATCAAACCGTGCCAGGCTCCAACGATTGGTGGAATGGCAGGTATCGCAGGACGAGCGGGTCTCGACATGGCTGGCATGTTTGCCGGTGACACGGTTGCCGTCGTGACAGCTCGCACAGCTGCCATTCACCGCCAGGTGGTCCACCCGCGGCACCCGTTGCCAACTGAATGTGGTATGACAGAAGGTACAACTATTACTGGTACTTAAATGACTGGCGCTCTTGCCGGCAACACGCCGCCCAGTATGGCAACTTTCACAAGCCTCACTGACACTGCCATGATCAAAACGGGCAACCCGCCAGCTCATCGTAGTATGGCAGTCGTCACAGCTCTCCGAGCTTTTGATGTGATCCGTGCCTTTACCCTCTGCAGCAGCGTTATTATGACAGCCGGTACAATGAATCGGCGTGCCTTTGAACAAGCCGTTTTCATGGCAACTTTCGCACTCAACTCGTTTGTGACCACCTGTCAGGGGAAAGCCTGTCATGAAGTGGTCGAAACTTTCATCTTGTGCGTTGCCCGTGGGCAACCAGATGACAGATAAGGCAAGCAGTAGCGCCAACAGCCCCGCTGGAGCCACGAAGAGTTTGGATATCATTATCTTTTTCATTGGTCGTATCTCTGTAACCCGAGGTAGGTTATCGCTTCAGCATCTGAATATCGGAGAATGAACGGCTCGTATGACATCGCTCACAGCGCCTGCCAAACGCCTTGCGATGTTTGTCCTGCTGACTATGGCAGCTGTAGCAGGTCTGACTCATCTTGTTATCAGGATCTATTTTTATTTTGTGGCAGGAGTGACAACTCAATCCCTCATGTTTGCCTTCCAATGGATAATCGGTCTGGCGCGCATGTTCGAATAACCAGAGGGACCAGTCGTTAGGGGTATGGCAGTTCTCGCAGCTATCGAGGAAGCGCCCTTCATGGACATCATCCTGTTGATGGCATGTGTGACAGGCCTTTTCTGCATCCTTGAAGCGACCACTGATGTGGCATGACTCACAAGCGAGTGCTGAATGTTGTCCAATCAGTGGGAAGCCACCCAGATCGTGGTCGAATAGGACATCGACGCTCCATCCTTGTTCATTGTGGCAGCGCTGGCACTGATCACCCTGCTGCTCGTTGTGGCTATCGTCATCCATATGACATGCCACACACTCCATACGCAAGGCGCGCTTCTTACCCGCTACCTTGTGGCACGCCTCGCACACCAATCCATCATGCTTACCACGAAGAGGAAAGTGGGTGTCCTTGGCATGATCAAAGGCGACTTCACTCCACCCCTGAGTTGTGTGGCACTTCGTACACTTTTCACCATTGACTCCTTTGTGCACATCATCCAGGCGATGGCAGCTGTAACAACTCTGCTTCGGCTTTTTCTCATAAGGATTATCCTGATGGCAGCCATTGCAACTTGCTTTTTTGTGCCCACCTTTAAGCTTGTATTTGGTATCCAGATCGTGATTGAAGTGGAGGTCCTTCCATTCCTGAGTGATGTGGCAAGCAGGACAGCTGTTGCCATATTTACCTGAATGTACATCGTTGAGCTGATGACATGCCACACAAGCCAACGGTGTATCTTTATAGTTTTCTCCCGCGTGACAGAGCTTGCAGCCAAGTTCCCGATGTTTCCCCTCCAGCGGGTAGTTAGTGTCCAGGTCGTGGTCAAACTCCGCCCGCTTCCACGCCTCTTCCTGATGACAGTTATCACAACTCTTGCCCAGTCGACCACGGTGATTGTCATCCTGTTCGTGACAGGAGAAACAGTCGCTCTTGGCCTGAGAATAGGCCTGCTTCTTTGGGTGGCAGGCGCGACAGGCTAGTGACTGATGTGCCCCCCTGAGGACAAAATCACTTGCCTGATGATCAAAAGCGGCTTCATCAAACAACACAATCCGGGCCGAGCGCCCCTTGTGATCGGTATGACAGTGTTTACATGCGCTGTTTCGGACATTTTCAGAACGCCCATGGAAACCTTTGCGGTTTTTTATATCCTCCGCAATATTCTGATGGTCGTGGCAGGCGAGGCAACGACTGTTCTGCTCAGCCTTTTTCAGCTTCTCATGGCATTGCTCGCACTGCTGTTCAAAGCGGGCATGCCCCTGAATCACCTCACCAGGCATGATCAGGCTATCCAGCACACCACCTGCCATGACTGGCTCAATCAGTACGATCAACAGCAGAATAAGCAGACGGGCAGAATAAAGACCGGGAGCTGAAAACATTGCAGTGAATGGAGAGTAAAAGTGAATTTTCAATATGCATGTACCGCATATATATGAATCACACCCGTAATCAGCATCATGATGAACAGCGGCAGATGCAACAGGTGCCAGAGCGAAAACAGCCGTTCATAGAAACGCAGCTCCAACACGCGGATTGTAGCCACCCGATGTTCGTGAAGGAAGGTCCGCATCTGCTTTACGTTTGCCCTGACTTTATGGCGTGACCATTGCCGCTCCCCTGCCGTCACCTTGAGCGCCGCCAGCAACTCCCGTTCAAGTCGGCGATAGAGGCGGTACGCCTGCCAACGGCTGCTGAGCCAGCGGATAAAACTGCTCACTACACCTGCAGGCAGATTCGACACCCGCAACGCAAACTGCTGCAGTCTTTCTCTAGCATCGGGCACTGCAGCAAGCAGTCCTGCCTGTTGTTCGATCAGTACAGAAAAATCGGTCTGCATTCGGGAAAAGACCTGTTTTTTTCCGTAGAGGCCACAGTGGATTCTTGAATAGATATAGCGCCCAATCACACCACTGCCGGCAACCAGCAACATGCTAAACAGCGCCACCCGTCCGTTCAAAGAGCCCAACTGGAAGTTTGAGTGCAACACCACCAGGGTTGGCCCCATCACGCCAAACAACATGTGCAACTGGAACCAGAATTTCACACTGAGCATGCGGCGCATCCACTTCACGCGTTTGCGCATCGAATAGAGCAGCAGCAGGAGCATCATCGAACCACCGATGATACCGAGCGCGTACCCTATGCCCTGTTCCGGCGTCCAGATGCGCTCTTCACTGTTGATCCAGCCAACATAGAGCAGCGCTGCAACCAGCAGCGTTAACAGCCAACCAGAGAGCCCCAGAAAGGGGGCGCCATCCCTTTTGCTCGTCCTCTCCTGTGGCTTATGCGCTTCCTGCGGCTTATGCGCTTGAACCATCGTCATGCTCAGCTCTTGTGACATAGATCTCCCATCTTGCCTGTTCGGTCGTTCGAAAGTCGGAAAACTTTACAGTTTTTTAATCCTAGCACCCCTATCATTCCTTCCAAATCAATTAGACTTATTCTTAGTTTCAAATCACACTTTTACTCCAACTCAAACAAAATCCATGACAGAGTTATCGCCCATCCTGACGATCTACCTACCCTCCCTAGCCATCATCTTCAGCATCTACCTGGGCATCCAGCAGCTCAAGGCGCGGCGCAGCCGCGCCATCTGGCAGGAGGAGTCTGAAGCCGGCCTGACCGAACCCGCCTCGCTGCACCCGGTGATCGACCCCAACCGCTGCATGGGATGCGGCAGCTGCGTGACTGCCTGCCCGGAACAAGCCAACCACCCGGTGCTTGGACTGATCGAGGGCAAGGCACAGCTAATCGCACCGACCAACTGCATCGGCCATGGCGCCTGCAAAACCGCCTGCCCATTCGACGCCATCACCCTGGTATTTGGCACAGAACGGCGTGGAGTCGACATCCCCGTGTTGCAGTCTAATTTCGAGACCAGCATGCCGAACATCTTTATTGCCGGAGAGTTGGGAGGCATGGGACTGATCAAAAATGCGGTCGAACAGGGGGTCAAGGCTCTCGAGGCGCTGCATGCATCTCTCGACCGCAAGCGTACTCACGCCGTTGACGTCGTCATCATCGGTGCCGGCCCGGCCGGTTTCGCCGCCACCCTGCGCGCCGCCGAGTTGAACCTCAACTATGTCACGCTGGAACAGGAGTCTCTGGGCGGCACAGTCTACCAGTTTCCCCGCGGCAAGCTGGTGATGACTGCCCCTGTCGATCTCCCCACCGTTGGCAAGGTCCACTTCACAGAGACCACCAAGGAGGAGCTGCTCGAATTCTGGCAACAGGTGGAGCGGGAGTCTGAGGTTTCAATCCGCTACCAGGAGCGGGTCGAGGCCATCGAACCTGATGGTGAAGGCGGATACAAGGTCACCACTAACAAAGGGAGCTACCAGACCCAGTCGGTGTTACTCGCCATCGGGCGTCGCGGTACGCCCCGCAAACTCGGCGTACCGGGTGAGGAGTTGAGCAAGATCGTTTACCGGCTGATCGACCCTGAACAGTATCGGGGACAACATGTACTGGTGGTTGGCGGCGGCGACAGCGCTTTGGAAGCGGCCACCTCTATTGCCGAACAACCTGGCACCCAGGTGACCCTCTCCTACCGTAGCGGCGCCTTCAGCCGGGCCAAAAAGCGCAACCGACAACGCCTGGAAGCAGCCGAGCAGAGCGGCAGTATCAACGTGCTGCTCAGCTCGAATGTAACGGCAATAACCGAAAAGCAGGTAACCCTCCAGCAGGACGACAAGCAGATCGAGATCGCTAACGATGCGACCATCATCTGCGCCGGCGGCATTCTTCCCACCGGTTTTCTCAAACAGATCGGCATTACCGTGGAGACCAAACATGGCACCGCCTGACCCTATAGCAACAAAGCAACGCTGGCGCATCACCCGGCTGCTGGCCGGTCTGCTCTGTCTGCTGACTGCCGCACTGCCGGCAACCGCAGCCACTCTCGACGAGGCCCGCAGCGCCATCCGTCAACGCCACTTCACCGAAGCCGCGCTGATCTACCAGCAACTGGCCGAGGCCGGCGATGCCGACGCCCAGTACGCCCTGGCCGGCCTCTACCGAGCCGGCCGCGGGGTAAAAAAGGATTTTTCCACCGCCCTCACCTGGATGAAAAAGGCCGCACACCAGGGGCTCGACAAAGCCCAGTACCAGCTCGGCAACTTCTACGAATACGGATGGGGCACCGACAGCAACCTAACGACGGCCCAACGCTGGTACTCAGCCGCCGCCCGGCAGGAGCATGCGCTGGCGAAAAAGAAGCTGGCGCAGCTTACCGAAGCCATGCGTCCATCCGATAACCAATTCAGCACCGCTGAGATCGCCCAATTCATCGGTCAAGCCGCCAGCGGCAATCTCGGCAGACTCAAAGCCGAGCTTGCCCGAGGCCTGCCGATCAACGCCACCGACCAGGATGGGAGAAGCGCCCTGCTGTCAGCCATCATCAACCGCCACCCGATGGTTATTAACCTGCTGCTCAAAGAGGGTGCAGATGCCAACCTGGCAGACCGGCTCGGCAACCGCCCCCTGCAGCAGGCCATACAGAATAACGATACCAAGCTGGCCGCACGGCTGATCGAAGCCGGCGCCAGCCTGGAGGACACTGACTCGCTCGGCAATACCCCGTTGATCATCGCCGCAGCCAAGGGCCAGACAAAGAGCGTACAACTGCTGCTGAAACGGGGCGCCAACCTCACAGCCACCAACAAGAAGTCGCAGAGCGCCATCGAGATCGCCGCCCTGCGCGGTCACCACAAGATAGTAAAAATCCTCCAAGACGCAGGCGCCAGCCTGCCGGTGAAACAGCCCGGCCATGCCGAGACGCCCAATCTGGCTGTGCTGCGCCAGACCACCCCAGTAGCCGGAGAGAACCAGCCCTTTGCCGGCTGGTCTACCCTCAATCTCGCCGCCTGGCGCGGCAACGAGGCAGTGGTCGCCAAGCTCCTGACAGCGGGTAGCCCGGTAGACCAGCACGATCCCGAGGGGTTTACTGCACTGTCACGTGCTGTCGCACAACAGCATCTAGCGATCGCAGCCCGGCTGCTGGAGGCCGGCGCCGAGCCCAACAACCGAGATGCTAACCAGCAGACCCCACTCTTTTACGCCGCCAAGGCCGGCCAGGCCGATCTGGCTGAACTGCTGATCAAACATGGTGCAGACCCGCATGCCAGCGACAATACACGGGCGACTCCCCTCTCGATCGCGGTGACACATGCTCGACCAGCGGTGATCCAGGTGCTGGCCAAAACTGGAGCCGAGCTGGATCGCCGCGGGGCTAGTGACATGACTCCCCTGATGATCGCCGCCGCCAATGGCGACGCGGCCACCAGCCAACTGCTACTGGAGCTGGGCGCCAACCCCAATGCGGCGGACCTGCAAGGGCGCACCCCGGTCTGGTATGCAGTCGACAGCGGCTCGGCAAAAACCCTGGAACAACTGCTCCTAGCAAATGCCAACCCCGCACGCAGTAACCGTTCCAGCCACGCCCTGCTGCTGCTGGCTGCCAGACGCGACTCTGCCGAGATCACAGTGAAGCTGCTACGTGCCGGTATTGATGTGGACTCAACAAACCATGCGGGAGACACCGCACTGATCCAGGCTGCAGCCCTGGGCCACGAGGCTGTTGTGCAAAAACTGCTGGCGTGGAATGCCGACCCCAACCGACGCAATCAAAATGGCACCTCTGCACTGATGGCCGCTGCGGAAGCTGGCAGGGTAAGGATCGTCAAAGCGCTTCTGTCCCACGGCGCCAACCCCCGCCTCAGAAACAAAAAACGCGAGCAGGCCATCGATCTGGCCAGCGCCAATGCTCACCAGCCAGTTGTGGAGGCCCTGCAAAACCACACCGGGAAGTCTGAATGGCTTGAGCTTTTAGGACTCTAAACCTGCCTTTCAGGCCGGTGGCCCCCATACCCAACAACCGAAAATTCAAACAAACGTTTGACTTAATTCAATCATCTGTTTTATCTTCTGCCGACATCGAGATCATCAACAATCCGGACACCCATGCCTCGCAACCTTCAAAACAACACAGCAGACACCCGCCAGCGGCTGTTGCAGGCAGCCCTGAAGGCCTTCGGTCATCGCGATTATGAGGCAGTGAGCACCCGTGAGATCGTGCGGGCCGCCGACGCCAACATCTCGGCCATCTCCTACCATTTTGGTGGCAAGCAGGGGCTCTATCTGGCGACCGCCGAATATCTTGCCGAGACGATTCACACCACCATGGCGCCCCATCTGCAACACATTCAGCAGGCATCACTCACTGCTTCCCCACAACAGTGCCGTCAGCTACTGGCCAACCTGATGGCAAGGCTGGTGCGAAACCTGGCGCTGGACAGCATCACTGAGGATGCCGCCGGCCTCATCTTCCGCGAACAGCACCACCCCACCGAGGCCTTCGAGATCCTCTACAAACAGATTTTCGCCCCAATGCACGATGTCATCTCGCAACTGATCGCCAAGGTCTGGGGGCTGCCGGCCGATGCCCCCGAAGTGCTGACCACCAGCCATGCCCTATTCGGACAGGTCATCATCTTCCGCATTGGCAGAACCACTATCCTGCGCCGCCTAGGGCTGCCGGTCTTCGGCGACAGTGAGGTTCGCATAATCACCGAACTGGTCACTTCACTCGCACTCCATTCACTCAACCACCACCCTCTGCAGGAACAGAAATCATGACAAACGCCTCCCGATCCCGCTGGCAGGTTCTATGGATTCTGCCGCCCATCGCCATCGGTATCGCTGTCCTGCTCTGGGCCGCCAGCGGCAAACAGCCGCCGGCAAAAGCAGAGCGCGGCGAAGTCGCCCGAGTGGTGCGCATCATCGAGGCCCCTCAGCTCGCCTTCACCCCGGTTGCGCAAGGTTATGGCGTAGTCCAGCCCGCACGGGTGTGGAGCGCCGTGGCACAGGTCTCCGGCCGTATCGTCGAAATCCATGCGCAACTGCGCAACGGGGAGATCCTGCCGGCCGGCACCGAGTTGTTTCACATCGACCCGGTCGACTACGAACTCAATCTGGCGCAGGCCAAGGCGTCGCTGGCAGAACTTGATGTGCAGGAGGCCAATGCCCACGCCTCGCTGGCGATCGAGCAGCGCAATCTTGCCCTGAGCAGAGGCGAACTGGAGCGCATCCGCAAACTGGTGCAGAGCGGCACCGCCTCCCAGAGCAACGCTGATGAGGCAGAGCGCGCGATGCTCGCCAACCGCACCAAGGTGCAGAACATGCAGAATACCCTGGCGCTACTACCGACCCAGCGCCGCCTGCTGCAGGCCAAGATGGCCCAGGCAGAGCGGGATCTCGCCCACACCTTGGTGAAGGCACCCTTCAACCTGCGCATAGCGAATCTAAAAATCGAGGCGGATGAGTATGTCAGCAGAGGTCAGAA
>NZ_AFOC01000036.1:0-32502 GCF_000224455.1 endosymbiont of Riftia pachyptila (vent Ph05) | reverse complement strand
AGGGCATTTTTCCGCTCCTCCCCCAGTGCAACGATAGCCTGACGGTAGAGCAGAAAACGCTCCTCCTCAAAGCCACGATGGATGCGCTCTACCCAGTCCATCTCCTCGCGTCGGCGCGCCAGTTCCAGATCATCCGGCGCATAGACCTGCACCCGGTTGCGCCCCCGCTCCTTGGCTGCGTAGCAGGCCGCATCCGCCGCACTCATCACCTCCGCCAGGCTCTCTCCTTGCCCGGTGATCGGCACCACGCCAATGCTGATGCCTACGCTATAGCGGCGATCACTCCAGAAGAACTGGAACTTCCTGACCACTTTCAATACCCCCTCGGCGATCTTCTCCGCCACCGCCAGGGAGCAGTATTTCAACAGCACTCCAAACTCATCTCCGCCCAGCCGGGCCAGGGTATCGCTGAGGCGCACCTCATGCTTCAACATTTGACTCAGCTGCCGCAACAACTCATCCCCGGCGGCATGGCCAGAGGTGTCATTGACCAGTTTGAACTGGTCTAGGTCCATATAGAGCACACAGTGCTCCCTCCCCCCCTCATCCATCACCCGGTTCATGCGACGCTCGAATTCACGCCGGTTGATCAGGCCGGTGAGTGCATCATGGGTCGCCTGATAGGAGAGCTGCTCTTCCATCGCTCTGGCTGCGGTAATATCGCGCAGAAAGGCAGTAAAGACCGGCTCGCCACCCACATTCTCACGGGTCACCGTTAACTCCACCGGAAAGGTGTGGCCGGCCGCATGCAGCGCGGTCACCTCAATGCGCTCACCGAGGATGGTCGCCGTCTTTCCATCAAGCTGGCGCTGTATACCAGCCCAATGGGCATCTCGGCTCTCTTCCGGGATCAGCAGTTCAGCCATATCCCGGCTCACCATCTGTTCACGGCGATAGCCGAAGGTCCGTTCCGCGGCCGGGTTGAACTCCAACACCCGACCCTGCGCATCCACAGAAACAATACAATCAAGCGCACTCTTGACGATGGCTGCCTTGCGCGCCTCACTGTCGGTGAGTGCAGCAACCGCCATGAGCTGCGCCTGCTGCCGGGCCGCCAGCTGTCGATAGCCCATCAGCAACCCGAACAGGCCCAACAACCAGACACAGGCATAGGCCGCAATCTCCCTCTGAATCGAGGCGTTCTCCATCTCCAGATACCCCCCCATCGGTAGCGCCACCCCGACAGCGCCACCATTGCCGCCCACTCTCCAACCCTGGCCCGGATGGCAGAGCAGACAACCTTTATGCACCTTCAGCGGCCGCATCAGGCGCAGGTAAGGCTCTCCGTCGATCTCGGTGAACTCGAAAGCTTCTTCCTTGCCCTGATCGAAGCGGGCCAGCGCCTGTTTCTCCCAGGCATCGGGCCTGTTCTCAGGCCGCAGCGGATTGAGGCTGGTCACCCGTCCCGGCACACCGTAAAGGTCGCCGTAGTGTTCCTTCATCTGGCGGATCATCGATGCCGGGTTGATCAGCGTAAGCTGGACTCCCGACGGGGTGGTCAGATCGCGATCAGGGATATGTTTGAGATAAGGATCGGGCTGGGTGGTCTCAGAGACCGGCACATAGATGCGCCCATGGTCGGTGCCCCAGAGGCGGAAGGCGTTGTCCTTGAAGAAGTGCGCGCGCGCCTCGGCGGTTGCCATCTCGCGGGTATTTTCTTGGATATCTGCGGCTCCCCAGAAGCTGAGCACGACAAACACCAAAGTCCAGCCTGCACTGAGCAGCAGGGAATACCACTTCAGGCTGTTTCGTCCAATCCCGCTGACACTGTCAATCAAAAAGCCACTCTCCATCACCAGGGGCGACTCCTGCCAACGAGTCGTCAGACCCAACCGACTGACCATCCCTCATCGATAGTCTTCGGTATGCGCATCCCCTGCGACAGAAAGCTTTCCGCCCGGATACAAAAAAAAGCGCCGCACAATTGACTCAACACCCTGTGCGCTTTCTCTACTTCTAATGTAGGCACTATCGCCCCCCGTTACCATCAGCATCCCCCATCAGCAGAGAAAAAACTGCAACAGAGCGCGGTGAACTTGTCCGGCTGTTCGGCATAGAGCCAGTGACCTGCGCCTTCGATCATGCGCAGCCGGGCGAAGGGGAAGTGACGCAGGATGATCGGTCGATACGACTCCCGCACATAGTCCGAGCAGGAGCCATGCAGAAACAGTGCCTCACCGGGGAAGGCCTGCCCACCGACTTCGGGAAAGGAGAGCAACTCCGGCAGCGCAGCCTGCAGACCACTCAAATTGAGTCGCCACTGCCACTCGCCATCGATGCGCAGCAGATTCTGCAGCAGATAGCCGCGCACCCCGGCATCATCGACCCATCGGGCCAGCTGCTGGTCGATCTGCTGACGGGTTGCTTCAGGAGACAGATCGACCCCCTGCAGGCCGTCGAAGATTGCATCGAAACGGTGCGAATAACTGACCGGGGCGATATCGGCCACGACCAGCCGCTCGAGCCGCTCAGGGTGTTGCAGCGCCAGCCACATCGCTACCTTACCGCCCATGCTGTGACCGCAGAGATGGGCCGCTGAGATCCCAAGCCGATCCATCAACGCCAGCAGATCCTCCACCATCACCGGGTAGTCCATCGGCATCGCGTGGGCGGAGCGACCGTGGTTGCGCAGATCGGGGATAATCAGGCGGAAATCGGCGGCCAGCCGCCGGGCGATGCCGAGCCAGTTGGCGGAGGAGCCGAACAGACCGTGCAGCAGGATCAACGGCGGCGCAGTGGGATCGCCCGCCTCACGGTAGTGGAGCTGCAGACTCATGGGTTTCTGGAACCCGCAGGAGCGCTGCTTGCAGCGCGAATTACCCCCGGCAGTTCGCGCCGCGAGCGGCACTCCTACTTCTTGCGTTTTCTCGGCGGCAGCAGGTCAGTGATGCTGCCCTCGGCCATCTCCGCAGCGAAGCAGATGGTCTCGTTGAGGGTTGGATGGGGGTGCACGGTGAGCCCGATATCCTCCGCATCGGCGCCCATCTCCAGCGCCAGCACGGTCTCGCCGATCAGCTCGCCGGCATTGGGGCCGACGATGCCGGCGCCGAGGATACGCCTGCTGCCGGGCTCAAACAGCAGCTTGGTCATGCCTTCATCACGACCGATGCCGAGCGCCCGACCGCTGGCGGCCCAGGGGAAGGCACCCTTCTCATACTCTATGCCCTTAGCCTTGGCCTCGGTCTCGGTCAGCCCCATCCAGGCCACCTCCGGATCAGTGTAGGCCACAGAGGGGATGGTCATGGCATCGAACTGGGCCGGCAGACCTGCGATCACCTCCGCCGCCACCTTCGCCTCATGGGTCGCCTTGTGGGCTAGCATCGGTTGTCCCACCACATCGCCGATGGCGTAGATGTTGGGGACGTTGGTACGCATCTGCTGATCCACCGGAATGAAGCCATGCTCGTCGATGTTGATCCCCGCGGCCTCGGCGTTAATTGACCTGCCGTTGGGAGTGCGCCCCACCGCCACCAGCACCTTGTCGTAGAGTTGCGGCTTGTCCGGTGCGTTTTTGCCCTCGAAGCTCACCTTCAGCCCCTGCTTCTGCGCCTGGACGTCGGTGACCTTAGTCTCCAGCATGATGCTGTGGTAGTGCTTCTTGATGCGCTTGGTGAGCGGTCGCACCAGATCCGGATCACAGCCGGGGATCAGCGTCGGCTGCAGCTCGACGATATCAATCTCACTGCCGAGGGTGGCGTAGACGGTGGCCATCTCCAAGCCGATGATACCGCCACCGATCACCAGCATCTTTTTAGGCACATCGCTCAGTGCCAGGGCGCCAGTGGAGTCGATCAGGCGCGGGTCTTCGTGAGGGAAGCCCGGAATCTTGATCGAGCTGGAGCCACAGGCGATGATCGCATCACTAAAGGCAATCGAGGTGCACCCCTCAGCGCTCTCGACACCGATGCGATTGGGCGATTCAAATCGGCCCACCCCCTGCACCACCTGCACCTTGCGCTGCTTGGCCAACGCACTCAGCCCGGTGGTGAGCTTCTTCACCACCTTATCCTTGCCGGCGCGCAATTTGTCGAGATCGATATCGGGCTTGCCAAAGCTGATTCCCATTGACTCCATCTCGGCCGCCTCGTTGATCACATCGGCGGCGTGCAGCAGCGCCTTGGAGGGAATGCAACCGACGTTGAGGCAGACCCCGCCGAGACGGGGGTAGCGTTCGATCAGCACCACCCGCTTGCCCAAGTCAGCAGCGCGGAAGGCGGCGGTGTAGCCGCCGGGGCCACCGCCCAGCACCACCAGATCGGTCTGGATATCCGCCGGCCCTTTGACTGCCTCGGCCACTGGCGCGCCCTTCGGCTCGGGCTTAGGCTGAGCTGTCTCCGCCGCACTCACTTCCAGCCTGAGGATCGGGCTGCCGACAGAGATTTTATCCCCCACCTTGACCAGCAGATCCATCACGACCCCCGATTCGGGGGCCGGGATCTCCATCGTTGCTTTGTCGCTCTCCAAGGTGATGATGGAGTCCTCCGCCTCGATCCGATCACCCTCGGCAACCAGCACCTCGATGATGTCGACTTGGTCGAAATCGCCGATGTCAGGAAGAGTAACCTCGATGGTTTTGCTCATGTTGTTTCCTCTGGGGAACGGCCTGTGTCTGTGTTTGAATCTATAATGCCCGCTGGGTAAGCGAACCTGCCATAGGTCGGGCATAGCCCGACATTATCCTTGATTTTGCGCGATGGCACACGGCGGCCTGGGAAGCTCTAAACAAGTCATGATTGCTTTACGCTGGTTAAAATCGCCCCAATTCGTCCCGAAGACCGGAGCAATAGGCCGGCTATTCCTGCTCACTTCGAAACAAATTGGAACGATTTTATCTCAGCCTAAATCTAACCAGACTTATTCAGAGCTTCCCTAGGGGCCACCCTATCTCTACAACAGCAGCCGCCGGATGTCGCTCAGCACCCCGCCCAGGTGGCTGGTAAAACGCACGCCGTCGGCGCCGTCGATCACTCTGTGATCGTAGGAGAGCGACAGCGGCAGCATCAGCCGAGGCTGGAACGCCTGGCCATCCCACACTGGTTTCATCGCAGCACGGGAGACGCCGAGGATCGCCACCTCCGGTGCGTTGACGATGGGCGTGAAGGCGGTGCCGCCGATACCGCCCAGGCTAGAGATGGAGAAACAACCACCCTGCAGATCGGCGGGCATCAGCTTGCCGTCACGGGCGCGGCCACTGACCGCCATCAGCTCATTCGCCAGATCGAACACACCCTTCTGATCCACATCGCGGATCACCGGCACCACCAGACCGTTGGGGGTATCCACCGCCACACCGATATGCACATATTTACGGTAGATCAGGCTCTCGCCATCGGGCGAGAGGGCGGCGTTGAAGGTCGGCATCTCGCGCAGCGCGGCGGCCACCGCTTTCATCAGAAACGGCATGAAGGTGAGGCGCAGATCCTGCTTCAGCGCTGCCTCCTTCTGCGCCTTGCGAAACGCCTCCAGCTCGGTGATATCGGCCTCGTCGAACTGGGTGACATGGGGCACCGTGAGCCAGCAGCGGTGCAGGTGGGCGCCACTGAGCTTTTTGATCCTGCCCAGCGGCTGGGTGTCGATCTCACCAAACTTCGAGTAGTCGATCACGGGCCCACTCGGCATCTGCAGGGGCGAACCTGGGGCCCGTGCCGGCTGGCCACCACTGAGGGATTTCTTGATGAAACCCTGCACATCCTCCTTAAGGATGCGCCCCTTGGCGCCACTGCCGCTGATCTGACTAAGATCGACCCCCAGTTCACGGGCGAAGCGGCGCACCGCCGGGCTGGCGTGGGCCTTCCTCTCGCCCAGCTCGATGCTGCCACCGGGCACCGGGTAGGGGCTGCTTGCCTTCTCACCCGCAGGTCGCCGTTCGGGCGCATCCGACTGCACCGCCGGGGCGGGGGCCTGCACCGTCTCCAGCTCCTCGGTGGCAGGCGCCGGTGCGTCGTGATTGGTGGGAGCCGCCTCTTCAGAACTCGCATCCAGGATCATGCGTAACAGCAGATGCCCCTTGCTAATCTGGTCGCCCACCTTGACCCGCACCTCGGTCACCCTGCCCGCATGGGGCGAGGGGATCTCCATGGTCGCCTTGTCGCTCTCCAGGGTGACCAGCGAATCCTCCACCGCCACCTGGTCCCCCTCGGAGACCAATACCTCGATGATCTCGACCGCGTCGAAGTCACCGATGTCTGGCAACACTACATCTGTCGTTTTTGCCACTGTCTATCCTCTACCGCCTTTTCGGCGCTCAATCTTTTCCCGGCTGGAATACCGAAGCCGGCCATGCTCTGAGATCGCTAGAGCGTGCTCGGATTCGGCTTTTCCGGGTCGATCTTGTACTTTTTGATCGCCTTGCTAACTTCGGATGCATCAATCTTGCCATCGTCGGCCAACGCCTTGAGGGCAGCCAGCGCCACATAGTAGCGATTCACCTCAAAGAACTTGCGCAGCTGTGAACGCATGTCGCTGCGGCCAAAACCGTCAGTGCCGAGCACGCTGTAGCGGCGATCGATATAGGGGCGAACCTGATCTGCATAGCTGCGGATATAGTCGGTGGCGGCAATCACCGGGCCTTTGGTCTCCGCCAGCTGCTGACTGATGTAGGCGGTGCGCGGTGGCTGATCCGGATGCAGCATGTTCCAGCGCTCCACATCGATACCGTCACGCCTCAGCTCTGTGAAGCTGGTGACGCTCCAGACATCGGCGGAAATGCTGAAGTCTTTCTCCAGCAGCTCGGCGGCGGCGATCACCTCCCGCAGGATCGCACCACTACCCAACAGCTGCACCCGTTTGCGCCGCTTGCCACCCAGCTGGAAGCGGTAGATGCCACGGCGGATGCCCGCTTCGACACCTTCTGGCATCGCCGGCTGCAGGTAGTTCTCGTTCATCACCGTCAGATAGTAGAAGCAGTTCTCCTGCTCCTGATACATGCGGCGCATGCCATCCTGCATGATCACCGCCAGCTCATAGGCGAAGGCCGGATCATAGGCGACGCAGTTGGGGATGGTGGCAGCCATTAGATGGCTGTGGCCATCTTGGTGCTGCAGCCCCTCGCCGGCCAGGGTGGTGCGACCGGCGGTACCGCCGATCAGGAAGCCACGCGCCTGCATGTCGCCGGCGGCCCAAGCCAGGTCGCCGATGCGCTGAAAGCCGAACATCGAATAGTAGATGTAGAACGGGATCATCGGCGTGCCGTGGTTACTGTAGGCGGTGGCGGCAGCAATCCACGACGACATGGCCCCCGCCTCGTTGATCCCCTCCTGCAGGATCTGGCCCTTTTTATCCTCCCGGTAGTACATCACCTGGTCGGCATCCACCGGCTCATAGAGCTGGCCCACCGAGGAGTAGATGCCGAGCTGACGGAACATCCCCTCCATGCCGAAGGTGCGCGCCTCGTCGGGCACGATCGGCACCACCTGTCGACCCAGCTTCTTGTCACGCAGCAGCATGTTGAGCATCCGCACGAAGGCCATAGTGGTGGACATCTCGCGCTCACCGCTGCCTTCCAGCAGCGGCTGGAACAGGCTCAGCTCCGGCACCTGCAGCGCCTCCGCCTGGGTGCGACGGCTCGGCAGATAGCCACCCAGCTCCTGTCGCCGCTGATGCATATATTTCATCTCCGGTGTGTCGGCGGCCGGCTTAAAGAAGGGGGCGGCGCCGATCATCTCGTCGGGGATTGGGATGTTAAAACGGTCACGGAAGGCGCGCAGCGCCGCCTCGCCCATCTTTTTCTGCGAGTGGGTGATGTTCTGCCCCTCACCGGCCACGCCCATGCCGTAGCCCTTCACCGTCTTGGCCAGGATCACCGTCGGCTGGCCAGTGTGCTTGGCGGCCTCGGCGTAGGCGGCGTAGACTTTGTGCGGATCGTGGCCACCACGGTTGAGGCGCCAAATATCCTCATCGGTCATGTCGGCGACCATCTCGGTAAGCTCCGGGTATTTGCCGAAGAAGTGCTCACGAGTGTAGGCGCCGCCCTTAGCCTTGTAGGCCTGGTAGTCGCCATCCACCGCCTCTTCCATGCGTTTCAGCAGGGTGCCATGTTTGTCGCGGCTGAACAGCGGATCCCAGTAGCCGCCCCAGATCACCTTGATCACGTTCCAGCCGGCACCACGGAACACCGCCTCCAGCTCCTGGATAATCTTGCCGTTGCCACGCACCGGGCCATCGAGCCGCTGCAGGTTGCAGTTAATGACGAAACAGAGGTTGTCGAGCCGCTCGCGGCCGGCCAGAGAGATCGCCCCCAGCGCCTCCGGCTCATCCATCTCGCCGTCGCCGCAGAAGGCCCAGACCTTGCGCTTTTCAGTGTTGGCAATGCCGCGGTCGTTGAGGTAGCGCATGAAACGCGCCTGGTAGATCGCCATCAGCGGCCCGAGCCCCATCGAGACGGTGGGGAACTGCCAAAAGCCTGGCATCAGCTTGGGATGGGGGTAGGAGGAGAGGCCGTTGCCATCCACCTCCTGACGGAAGCTGTAGAGCTGATCCTCACTGATCCGCCCTTCCAGATAGGCACGGGCATAGATGCCGGGAGCGGAGTGGCCCTGGAAGAAGATCAGATCGCCCTCCTGCTCCTTGTTGGAGGCGCGAAAGAAGTGGTTGAAACCCACGTCGAAGAGAGTCGCCACCGAGGCAAAGCTGGAGATGTGGCCGCCCAACTCGGTGGAGATGCGGTTCGCCTGCACCACCATCGCCATCGCGTTCCAACGGATGAAGGAGCGGATGCGCCGTTCCATCGCCCGGTCACCGGGGAAGCGCTCCTGCTGACTGAGCGGGATGGTGTTGAGATAGGCGGTATTGGCGCTGAACGGCAGGTGCGCTCCGGAACGGCGCGCCTTGTCGACCAGCCGCTCGATCAGGAAATGGGCGCGTTCGACACCTTCATTCTCCAGCACCGCCTCCAAGGCGTCGAGCCATTCCTCTGTTTCCTGCGGATCGATATCGGGTTTGTTTACCATCGAGATTCTCTATGCGATTTTCGTTTTTTCTGCAGCAACTACAGCAGCAGGCTCTGCCGCTCTGTTGTCTGTCAGGACATCCAGACCCTAATGATCCGATATTGTTTACAAGCCATCATGCACCACCTTGAGCTGCCAGCCTGCAGTAGCAGTCAGCGACCGACCAATATTTGGATTATCAATAGTCACAATTTAGCCCGCCAATATACTAAAGAGTCACTGAAATTCCAGCTGTTTTTCTATCAAATAAGCCGCAGGATTGTGCGTTTTTCGAATTAGCTTTGTGTGGGCAAAAGACGCGCCTGATTTCGCAAACGCGTCAGTACGCATTACGGGTGGGCGGCGAATGGGGGCGGGGAAAATACCGTGCAATTGCGTCCGGCCGCCTTTGACTCGTACAGAGCGGCATCGGCAATGGTGAGAAGCGCATCGCCCCCACGCTTATCCTCTGGTGGCACAAACAGAGTCGCACCGCAGCTGATCGTCACCTCCAGCTTGGCCTGTTCAATAACAATCGGAGTATCGGCCATGGCCCGCCGAATACGTTCCAACAGATTCTGTGCCTGATCCTGTTTCGCATTCAGCAGGATCAAAAACTCCTCCCCGCCATAACGGCCTACCTGATCATAGGGCCTGAGTGCACCGACGATGCGCTTGGTCACCTCCTGCAACACGGCGTCACCGGCGGGATGACCGTGAGCATCGTTGATGCGCTTGAAGTAATCGATATCGCACAGGCCGATGCATAGGGGTTGTGACAGGCGTATGGCGCGCGCCATCTCCTTCTCCAGCACCTGCATCACAGCCCCGCGGTTGAGCAGTCCGGTCAAGGCATCATGGGTCGCTTGAAATGCCAGCGCATCTTTTGCCCCGAGTAATTCCTGCTGAAGTGTCAGCATGCGTCTGCCGACTTGCAGGCGGGCCTGCAACTCCGCATTTTCGAAGGGTTTGGCGATATAGTCATTAGCGCCGGCATCCAGCCCGGCAACGATGTCGCCGGTCTCACAGCGGGCGGTCAGCAGAATGATAAAAGGTGGATTGCTACTCTGCTGCTGGCGAATTCGTTGACACAGGGCCAGACCATCCAGCTTCGGCATCTCCCAGTCGAGCAGCAGCAGTCTCGGTGCTTCATCTTCCTGCATGACCTGCCAAGCCGCCTCGCCATCTTCCACGGCTATTGGCTCATAACCCCATTTGCGGGTCACGGCCGCCAGCATGGTACGTGAAGTCAGGTCATCCTCAGCGATTAGTAGTTTCAAACAGCCGCTCCTTCATTGCTGCCTTGAGTTGCACGAAGCGATTTTCCAGCTCTGGCAGCCTCTCACGGATAGCCTCCAGGTCAGCGGCCTTGCCAGCCTGCTCCATCGTCAGGGCCAGGGCGCTGAGCGCCATACCGCCCACGTTGGCTGCTGCACCTCTGATCTTGTGTAGCTGGGCGGTGGACTGCGCCTTATTATCAGCCGCGACCAGGACCTTGAGCTGTTCAATCTGATCGGGCATATCTCCCAGAAAGGCCTCGGCCACGGTGCGGACCAGGGTGTCATCATCCGCCAGTCGGCTACGCATGTCGGTGTAGTCAAACACGGGTTCATCAGAGTGTTGGGGTGAGGGAGCGGAATCATGGTTGATCGAAACTTCAGGATTTTCTGCGCTTCGAGACTCATCAGATTTGCCTTCGTCCCCTTCAGGGTTGGTCTGCTGGCAACAGACAGGCAACCACTGTTCCAGCGCTCGGCGCAGTTTTCTGGGGTCCACCGGCTTGGCGATGTGGTCGTCCATACCTGCCTCGATGCATTTGTCTCGATCACCCTGCATGGCGTTGGCGGTCATGGCGATCACCGGGATATTGTGATTTTTGACCGATGATTGCGGATCACGGATGCGGCGGGTGGCGTCATAACCATCCATCACCGGCATCTGGCAATCCATAAAAACCAGATCGTAGGGGAGCTGTTCGAGGGCAGTGATCGCCTCCTGCCCGTTGGCGACCAGGTCGATGTGGACGCCGAACTTTTCCAGCATGCCCTGGGCCACTGCCTGGTTGGTGACATTGTCCTCCACCACCAATACCCGGGCATTGAACTGCTGTATTTCACGGGCGGTGTAACGGGTGATCAGTCCGCTCGTCGTCGCCGGTGATACCGGCCACCTGCAGCAGAGCGTTGTAGAGTTCGGACTGGTTGATGGGCTTGCTGAGGTAACCGAAAAAACCCGCCTCATGCATCTGTTTGGCATCGCCACGCCGACCCTGGGAAGTGAGTAGAACCGTACGGGTGGCAGCCAGTTTTTTATCGCTGTGGATGCTGGCTCCCAGCTGTGCTCCATCCATGCCGGGCATCTGCATGTCGAGCAGAGCAATAGTGTAGGGCATATCTAGCCCCGCCGCATCATGGAGCGCCTGCAGCGCTGCCGGACCACTTGCCGCCAGGTCATGTTCAACCTGCCAGACAGTGAGCACCTCGTCGAGCAACTGGCGATTGGTCGCATTATCGTCCACCACCAACACCTTTTCACTGCGCAGATCGCTGGTCTTGCGTGGCGGAGTCTGCACCTCAGCATTGGCCAGATCCAGAGTAAAAAAGAAGGTAGAGCCCTCACCGAGGCTGCTCTCCACCCCAATCTCGCCGCCCATCAACTCCACCAGCTGTTTGCTGATCGACAATCCCAGACCAGTACCACCGTATTGACGAGTGGTGGAACCATCGGCCTGGGTGAAACGTTCGAACAGATGCTCCTGCTGTTCAACACTCAGGCCGATGCCGGTATCACTAACCCTGAAGCGCAGCAGGGTTCGATCACCCTCCTCTGCTATCAAGTCGTAGCGCACCGACACCTCGCCCTGTTCAGTGAACTTGAGGGCGTTGCCCACCAAGTTGGTCAAGATCTGGCGGATACGCCCTGGATCACCCTGGTACCAGTGATGCAATACCGGGTTGGCCGGACAGACCAGCTCCAACCCCTTCTCTTCAGCGCGGAACGCCATGGTTGCAGCAAAATCATCCATCAGGGCGCCCAGATCAAAGTCGATGATCTCCAGGTCGAGCCTGCCGGCCTCGATCTTGGTGAAGTCGAGGATGTCGTTGATGAGGCTGAGCAGGGATTCGGCACTGCGTTTGACGATCAGGGCACGCCCATGCTGCTCATCACTGAGCGGACTATCCAGCAGCAGACTGGTCATACCGATCACACCGTTCATCGGGGTGCGGATCTCGTGGCTCATGTTGGCGAGAAACTCACTCTTGGCCCGGGTGGCGCTAAGAGCCTCGTCGTAGGCGACCTCCAACGCCTCACGGCGTCAATCAGATCGCGCTCACGTTGATCTCGCTGCTGCATGACATTGGCGAGATCATTCACCGATGCCGCCATCAACCGCAACTCCCGGCTGGAGGAGCGTGAGAGGTGGAGCGGGACAGGATGTTGCGCTTCCGACAATCCGGCCAAAGAGTCGGTGATACGGCGCATCGGACGAATGGCCAGCCAGTGAATGAGGATGACGATCAGCCCGGTCAAGATAACCAGCATCATCGAGATAAAGAGCTGAACCTCGGCCACATGACGGTTGATCTTGCGGTGAACCGGTTCCATATTCCATTGAATATTGATTGTGCCAAACCGCTCGCCATCAAACACAATGGCATGGGTATCGGTGCGTATTTTGTCGTTGCCAGCATCCCTGCTCCGCGAGCGTTGAACCAGCAGTTCCCCCTGTTCATTCTCAATAGAAAGTTCGGACATGTTGGGCGTCTGCTCAAGCGCCTGTGCCATCACTGTCTCCAGCAAAGGAATATCCTCCGCGATCACCGCATCGATAACCGTTGCGCTCAGCAGCGCAAACGCGCTGCGGCTCTGTTCATCCACCTGCTTAAAGAGAAAATCGCTCACCATATGGCGGGCCAGGGGTGCAGTAATCAGGTTGATCAGCAGTAGTGCCGCCAACAGGGCTAAACCCAACTGCAGCCAGAGTGGCCAGCCCTTGCTTGGCGAAGGAGATGAATGACTTATGGCATCCGATCCTGGAGTTTCAGCTGTGCTTCGACTGTCCAAAGAACTCTTCATTATCCTGCATCGACTCCCGGATCGGCGCGTAGTCACTATCATCAGCGGGCAGGAAGCCCGATTTCTTGAGTGCCTTTAGCGCCGCAGAGTCTTTGAGTTCAAGCAGGGTCTCTTTTAGTGCAGAGATTGTTCGTGTGTTCAAAGTGCTGCTGGCGATCCAGGGTTTGGTGACATTGGGAAAACGGACCAGCTGACGAATTGGCGTGCCCTTTTTCTTCAGCTTCTTGAATGTACTCTCCTTGAGCGCGCCGGCATCAAACTGGCCGGCGCCAACAGCTGCGCCGACCCGGTCGTGTCGACCAAGGTATTTATAGCTGGCCAGATCGTGGGCAAACACACCGTTTTGCAACAAAAGATGTTGCGACAAATAACGACCGATGGTCGAACGTGGGCTGCCAAACGCGAAACTCCGTCCCTTAAGGTGGCCGATCTCTTTAATAGGGCTCTGTTCATGGACACAGATGATGCCGTAAAAAGTTTTGCTTCCTTGTTTACTCTCCATCACCAGCAGCTGAAGATCAGGATTCCGCTGCTTGCTGGTGATGTAGGAAGCCGGCCCCATCCTCGCAAAATCGACCTTACCTGTAACAAGATCCTCTATGCCCTGATCATAGTTTTTTGCTACCTGTATTCTGATGCGCACAGGCTCCCCCAGTTTATCCGAGAGCCGGGCCTGCAGCGCCTTGAGCACTGGCCGAAATTGCCTCACCATGGTGGTGGGCTTGTCGGAAGTGTAGACACCAAAGCTGAGCTTCACCTCGGCATGAGCAGGGGCGGTAATCAGTGTAAACAGTAGCAGTGTCGTGGTGATCGGGGTTTTCATATTGTTTTACAACGTAAAAATAATCTTTCCTTCGGCATTGTTTTGTCCACAGGGGGGCGAAGTCAAATTTGATCAGAACTTCAGAATCGTCTACGCCTCGATGCTCATTAAATTTGTCGCCGCCCCATTTGTCAGCCTGGTGACAACGATCAGGCAGCCACTGCTCCAGTGCCCGTCGTAATTTCGTTGAGTCCACCGACTTGGCAATGATCGTCCATGCTTACGACGATGCACTTATCCCGGTCCCCCTGCATTACATTAGCAGTCATGACAATCACCGGGATGGCATGACTTGTTCAGAGGCTCCTTAATCAGCGATTGCGATCACGAATCCGCTGGATGGCGTCATACCCATCCAGCACCGGCATCTGGCAATCCATGAACACCAGGTCGTAGGAAGGCTGCTCGAGGGCAGTAATCGCCTATTCCCCGTTGGCAGTCAGATCCATGTTAATGCCAAACTTCACCAGCATGCCCTGGGCCACCAACCAGGTGGTGATATTGTCCTCCACCACCACTATCTTTTCGTAGTACAGGTCGGCAATCTGGCGCGGAGGAGACCGCGCCTCGGCATTAGCCAGATCGAGGCTAAACCAGGATGCTGCGCCCTGAGCGGCAATACTGCCGATGGATACCAGCACAACACGCGACAAAACGAACAAGAGACAACGCTGCAAACCACCTTTTGTTTTTATTGGCATCGTCTCTCCCCACGGCCACGAGGAGTTCACCGGCACATCAATGTAAATATTTATCGGCATGGGACGATACTATTTCCATAACAAGGAGAACACATGGACTCTGAACACTTTGCCATTCATGCCGCACTGGCTCTGACGCGGCAGAGCGATGGCCATGCACTCAGCAGCCAGGTCATCCAGATCCTGCAGGGGCTCCCCTATGTCACAAACGCCACGGTGTATGAGGTCTTCACCAAGCAACGCATTAAGGGTCCAGATGTCCGATCTAAGCGGCGCAGTGGTCAGGAAATTCTGCAACGGTCTGTCGAGGGATGCCCTCTCCATCGGCAGTGAGAGCGGACTCACCCAGTGCCTGCTGGACAATAGCCCGGTCGAAGTAAAGCAACAGGAAGCTCAGGGTGTGCGGCTGGTATTTCCGGTCAAAAGCGGGATCAACCCAGCCCGGCTGGTCGCCGTGGAGGGGGAATCATTCTCCCCTAGGCAGCGGGTCGATCTGCTGCAGATCATTGAACTCTACACCAACCAAACGCAGATTATTGACGCCAAGGAGCGTGACAAACTCACCGGCCTAATGAACCGGGAAACCTTTGAAAACCATCTGATGAAGATCGCCCAGATGCAGACAGAGGTAGGGAGTAACTGCGCCTGGCTGGCCGTGTTGGACATCGACCACTTCAAACGGATCAACGATACCTACGGCCACCTCTACGGCGATGAGGTATTACTGCAATTTGCGCAACTGATGGAGCGCACTTTCCGCTATACCGACATCCTATTCCGCTTCGGCGGTGAAGAATTTATCGTGCTGATGACAGAGACCACTGGCGAGGTGGGCGCAAGGGCCGCGGCAGAACGTTTTCGCGAGACCATTGCCTCCTACAACTTCCCTGCTGTGGGGCAGGTGACCGTCAGTATCGGCTTTACCGCGGTCAGCTCCAAGTTACTGCCTACTGACCTGATCGACCAAGCCGACCGGGCGCTCTACCACGCCAAAGAGAATGGCCGCAACAGGGTGGTCAGCTATTCGGAGATCAGTCAGGTAGACGGTGACGACCACGATATAACGAAGCAGGAACTCTTCTGACCCCACGACATTAATCCTTGATCATTTGCGGGGCTTCCTAACCTGCGAGGGAGTGACTGGGGTAGTCGAGTTCACCAAGATGGATGGCAGCGACTCTCTGCGACTAATGCGCCAGATGGTGATGCGTGAGGGTTGTGTGAGGTGCCACGGCCACTTGGGTTTCAAAGTGGGCGATATCCGTGGCGAGGTCAGCATCTCGATGCCACTGGCTCCTTACAAAGAAGCCACCGAACAGAGCCTGCGCAGCCTCGTCATCTCCCACACCCTGCTCAGCGATCGCAGGCGGAAGGGATTTGCTTTCACCAGACGAAGCGGTTTTACTGCTCCGTCCACTTCTCAAGCCTGAACAACATGCTGACGAATATCCTGCTTGCGTTGAACCTGCTGCTGCTTGCTCTTATTGGTTGGAGACTGCATCTATTCGGACGTGATCTGCGCACGCAGACAGATGCTGTAAAGCTAACGGAGTTGCGCTCTGAGCTTGCCGGGCAGTTCGACCAGCTGGTGATCCAGCAGTCGCTTCTCGATCGACTCGATCTGCACCAGGGCCTGCCCTATTCACCAGGCTGGTCGGCCAGCCCAGATTTTCTGGAACTGATTGTCGAACACTGCCTGGAGCAGCGGCCGAGGCTGGTGTTTGAGTGCAGCAGCGGGGTTACCACACTGATGTTGGCTCGATGCTGTTCGATGAATGGCGCTGGGCGCCTCTACAGCCTGGAGAACGGTGCAACCTACGCGGCCAGGACACGCTCGCATCTGCAACGATATGGATTGGCTGAACAGGGAACGGTGATCGATGCACCGCTGCAGGAGGTCGAACTGGAGGGGAAGCGCTTTGCCTGGTATGCGCCCGACAAGATCCCGGTTGGAGAAGTGGATATGCTGGTAATCGACGGTCCACCGGGGTTCATCCAGCAACATTCTCGTTTTCCGGCCCTGCCCCTGTTGTATGACCGTTTGGCGGATGGTTGTGTGGTGTTCCTCGATGATGCGGCACGGCCTGACGAGCGGGAAATCGTGTCAATGTGGCAGACGCTCTACCCCGACCTGGAGTGTGACTATCTCGATACCGAGCGCGGTTGCGCACGATTGGTGGTGCATAAGGGGCGTTGATCAACACTTAAGAGGCGTTGTACTGCACCTGCCACTCCTCTAGGGCAGCGCTTAGCTCACCGCTAGCACCGATACGGTCCCAGAACTCCGTGAAATCAGCCTTGGCATTCTCGAGGCGAAATACCATCTGCTGTGGCTTGTCGCGCAAAAACAGCGCGATGTTGGCCTCGATGGTGTCGAGGTAGTCCTCGGCCAGCGCTTGGCTGGTCTGATCCGACTGAGCGCCAAGCAGGATGCCTTCACGGTAGGCCTGCATGATGCCGAACTCACTACGTTTGGCGAAGCTGGCTGCGGTGGCGGCAGGATCGCGCTGCAGGTGCACGTAGAAGGCGCCGGTGCCGTAGGCGCGCTCGAGCCGCCCGAGGAACCAGGCCAGGCGGTTGTCGGCCTCGATGTGCTGCTCGGGGTAGGCAAGGCGCTGTGGGCCGAGCAGTTGAATCCGCGATTCGTGCGCGGCGCTGAAATTGTCGATATACCGACAGGCCTGAATGAAGGTGGTCGAGCCACAGCGCCCGCTGTTGAGAACAAAGACGTTCACCTGGCCGTCCGCTCCGCTTGCATGGCGCCAGTCGGGCTGAGACTCTCCAGCACGCGCTGCCAGCTATCCTGGTCAGCGGCCAGATCACACAACGCGCTCAGCATCTGGGCGTGGCGACGCTCACGCTTGGCCGGCTCGGCGATGCTGGAATAGCCGCAGGCGCCGCCCCCAAAATTGTGCTGCATATTGGCGATGAAGCGTGCGAAATCGGCACGCGCATCGACCAGCTCGGGGTGCGCCTGCCACCACTGCGCTGGGTCGGCGAACAGACTCTCCAGCCGTTCCAGTTTGTTCAGAATCTGCACCTGCTTGGCGCTGTAGAGCTCAAACATGCGCCCTTCTGTAGTGATCAGGCTCTGTTCGATCGTGGCGTTCGAGAGCGACCTAGCCGGGTAGCCCTGGGCAGTGAGCTGTTCAACGGTGAACAGCATCACGTCGCCAAAGAACTGGCGTTCAAACTCGCCGCACAGATCGATGCGGTCATTGCCGTGCTCGATGCCGGGGCGGAACTCCGACTGGCCCAGTCCTGCGACGGTACGCTTGTGCAGCATCGGCAGGTTGACCGAGACAAAGCCGGGGCCGATCTCGGCCTTGATTAAGCGTCCCATCACCGGGCCGGCCATGCGCAGCTTGAGGCTGGCAAACGGAATACCGAAGCGCAAAGCGGAGGGGCGAAAGATGTAGTTACCGGTGTAGATGGTGCGCGCCGACTGGATCCCGGCGTGCAGCTCCGCAGGCTCGTAATAGCTATGTCGGGTTGGGTGCTCACCGTCGAAGAAGCGGTTCAGGCGCACCGCGAAGTCGGCGAAGCAGGCCGCATGGTCATGCGCTCCGTCCAGGGTACAGTGGTAGTCGTACCTCGCCACCTCAGACTTGAAGCCGAACAGATCGGCCATGTCATGGTAGGAGGCATCACTAACCTTATCGCCATTGGGTTGGTGGAACTGGCAGGCCTGCGAGACATCCAGCTGTGCCATTCGCAACAGAAAACCCAACACGTCTTCGAGAAAGTTACCGGCCATCACCGCCGGCGATACTGGCGGATCACCAACCACCTTGCCAGTCAGCACCTGTGCGTCCGTTGTGGTGAAGATGCGGTCGAGCTGATGCAGGTAGTTGAGCGCGTAGAGGTTGCGCTCGCCTTGCGCAGTATCGATCCGCACCCGGAACTCCTGGTCGCTGTCGATACAGTAGAAGAGCTGCCTGGGCTGCGCTGGCAAGCGGCTGGCGAGGTGGAGATAGGCGAGGTTGCGGGTGATCGAGGCACCCTTGTGATGCAACGGTTCGCCGCTGCCGAGCATACGCTGCAAGGCGCTGCGACTACTCACCGGCAGGCGAGCGAATAGCTCACGCTGGGCGTCGGCACCAAAGTACTCAGTGGTCAGGCCCCGGGCAGTGAAGTCGGCCGCGATCTCGCGATGGCTACGCTGGTTGGCGTGCTGCTCGCTGTCGTCGGCGAGCAGCACGCTAACGTGGGTAAAACGGCCATCCCGGTAGCTACCGTAACGGTAGAGCTGGCACAGCTTAAGCAGGCTGGCCAGGCAACTGCGCAGGTGTTCGGGGCGGTCGGCAACCGGGATCACCACTACAAAGTGGTGACGGCGGTCGTCCGAGTCGGCATCGCGCTGTTGCTCGAACTCGCGGAACAGCGCCTGGTAGAGCGCCAGCAACTCGGGCTGCACGCCCCCGCTCCAGAGCTTTCTTTCCAGCCACTCCAAGGCATCGCGATAGACCCTGTCCGCAGCGGAGCCGTGCGGCTTGGCCAGCCAGGCGCTACGCAAGGCCTCCGTGGAGGGCTCTATAGCAAAGCGCTCGAACAGTTGGCTGAGCAGGGATGAATCGGCTACAGACATGCGCGGAGCAGCCTTGCCTCAGCGCCGCGAGCGATAGTTGGGAAAGGCATTCTTGTCGATCAGGATCTCGATCAGGTTGATCCCGTTGTGCAGGTCAGCCTGCGCAAACAAGCTCTCCAGATCCGCCTCGCGCGCGACCTTGTAGTATGCGATGCCGAAGGCCTTGGCCAGGTAAGCGTAGTCGGGATTGACGAAGTCACAGCTGATCAGGCGCCCGTCGTACTGTTGGACTTGGTTCTTACGGATCAACCCCATGCTGGAATTGTTGAACACCACAACATTCAGCTGCTTGCGGTAGTTGACCGCGGTCATCAGCTCCATCGCGCACATTTGGAAACCACCGTCACCAAGCACCGCGAAGGTCGGCAGTTCGAGGGCGAAGTGTGCGCCGATCGCCGCCGGCACCGCGTGCCCCAGCGAGGAGATACCCGAGTTGGGGTGGTAGTGGTTGCCCGCAGCGACATGGAAGAGGTTTTGCGCATAGATAATGTTGTCGTCGAAGACCACCGCATCCCGCGGAAAATGGCGCTCCAGCTGCGCGAAGAACGCCTCGACCAGCTCGAAGCCCGTTTGCAGGATGCGCTTCGCGCCGCCACTGGCCTTGAGTTCAGCGATCTCCGCCTGCGGCCCGCTGGCGGAGGAATGCTCGATGCCGTGACGCTCGAGATAGCCGAGGATGCCGTCGAGGGTCTCGCGGATATCGCCGCAGAAGGCGATGTCGGCATCGAACACCTTTTCCAATTGTTCCTGGTCGTTGTCGATCTGCAGCACCCGTCTGCTCTGCAGCAGGCTGGGCTCCCAGACGTAGCTGGTGCGTTCGTTGAAGCCGGCTCCCAGCACCAGGATCAAATCGGCGCGCTCGACAATATACTCGTGGGCTTCACCACTGGAGGTAACGCCGAGGCTGCCCAGCGACAGCGGCGCGCGTTCGTCGATTACCCCCTTGGCCTTCAGGCTGGTGGCGACCGGGATGTTCAGCGTCTCGCTGAGACGCGCCAGGACCTGCTGCGCCCCGGAGCGGATACAGCCAAAGCCGGCCAGGATCACCGGGCGCTGCGCCTGCACGATCATCTCCGCCAGAGCGTCGATCGCATTGCTGTTGCCGCGGATGGCATGGGTATGGCGTTCGGTCTTGATACCGTCGAGGATCGACGCGTCGACCAGTTCCTGCTGCACATTGAAGGGCAGGCTCAGCAACACCGGGCCGGAGTTCGGGGCCAGCAGGATCTTGGTGATCTGGGTCAGCACCTGAGGCAGATAGTCGGTGCGCTCGATGATCTTATTGTAGCGGGTGATGCCCTTGAACAGCATCACCTGGTCAATGCTGCCACCCTCGCCAGAACTTTCCTGGAGACCACCCTTGCCGTAGATATGGGTCGAGGTCTCACCGGTGATGACCAGCATCGGCTGCTTGTCGGCATAGGCGCTGGCGACCCCGGTAATCAGGTTGGTGGCACCTGGCCCGGCAGTGGAGATACAGGCACCGATCCGCCCCGAGGCTCGCGTGTAGCCAGCCGCCATGAAGGCCGCGCCCTGCTCATGCTTGGTCAGTATGGTCTCGATATCGGCAGCGTAGAGGGCATCGTACACCGGCAGGATATGTGCCCCGGGTATACCAAAGATGTGCTTGATGCCCAGACGCTCCAGGTACCTGACGATGAGTTCACTGACTTTTATCTTCATGCCGATGAATGGTTCCGGTATGCGCAGGAAACCCGATTGCTATGCCCCTCCCGGGCCGCAAGGTAGCTAAGTTTAACCGCAACCGCGTCCACTCCAAACCCGGATTTGCGGCGGGGTGGTGCAGAAGGTGCGAGGAGGTTATCGAACGATCGAAGTCCGTGTTGAGGATTGCCTCCCTGCCACCCATGACGCCCTCCGTGGCGTCGCGTGAGGCATGGGTTCAGGGTCGTAGGCACCGGACAGGACAGGGCTGTTCAGCCAGCTGCTTTTGGGCGTTGCGAAGGCGTGGATCAGTTCTTCGACTTGTCCACGATCTTCTTGATCCACGGCATCATAGCCCGCAGCTTCTCACCGGTCTGCTCGATCGGGTGGGCGGCATTGAGACGGCGGTAGGCGGTCATCGAAGGATAGTTGGTCTGGCCTTCAAGGATGAACTGCTTGGCGTACTCACCGGTCTGGATGTTGTGCAGCGCCTCGCGCATCGCCTTCTTGCTCTCCTCGTTGATCACCTTGGGGCCGGTCACATATTCGCCGTACTCCGCATTGTTGGAGATCGAGTAGTTCATGTTGGCGATGCCGCCCTCGTACATCAGATCGACGATCAGCTTCAGCTCGTGGAGGCACTCGAAGTAGGCCATCTCCGGGGCGTAACCCGCCTCGGTAAGGGTCTCGAAGCCGGCCTTGACCAGCTCCACCGCACCGCCACAGAGCACAGCCTGCTCGCCGAACAGGTCGGTCTCGGTCTCGTCCTTGAAGGTGGTCTCGATGATGCCGGTGCGGCCACCGCCGATGGCGGAGGCGTAGGAGAGGGCGGTCGCCTTGGCGCTGCCGGTGGCGTCCTGGAAGACGGCGATCAGATCGGGGATGCCGCCGCCCTTTTCGTACTCGCTACGCACGGTGTGGCCGGGGGCCTTGGGGGCGATCATGACCACGTCAAGATCCTCGCGCGGCACGATCTGATTGTAGTGGATGGCAAAGCCGTGGGCGAAGGCAAGGGCCGCGCCCTGCTTGAGGTTAGGGGCGATCTCGTCGCGGTAGAGGGCAGACTGGAACTCATCCGGGGTGAGGATCATTACCAGATCGGCCGCCGCCACCGCTTCGGCCACCGGCTTGACGGTCAGGCCGGAGTTCTCCGCCTTGATCACCGAGGGGGAACCCTCGCGTAGGCCGACGATGACATTGATGCCGGAGTCTTTCAGATTATTGGCATGGGCGTGGCCCTGGGAGCCGTAACCGATGATCGCGACCGTCTTGCCCTTGATGATGGAGAGATCGCAATCTTTATCGTAATAAACGTTGATAGCCATGTTGTTTTCCTTCGGAAAAATTTTGAATTCTTAATCTTGAATCAGGGGTGAGTGCGCTTCGAGCACCACTCAACTCATCATTCAAAATTCATAATTAATCATTGGCCCAGCAGAGCCTCAGAGACCCAGCCCCTTGTCTCCGCGTGCGATACCGGAGGGGCCGGTACGCACCACCTCGACCACCAGATCTTCATCCACCGCATTGATAAAGGCATCGAGCTTATCCGCCTGGCCAGTCATCTCGACGATGTAGCTGCTCTCGGTGACGTCGATAATCTTGCCGCGAAAGATATCCACCAGACGCTTGATCTCCTCACGCTGGCCCCGTTCGGCGCGCAGCTTGATCATCATCATCTCGCGCTCCAGATGCTCGCCTTCGGAGAGATCCAGCAGCTTGACCACCTCCACCAGCTTGTTCAGCTGTTTGGTGATCTGCTCGATGATCTCATCGCTGCCACGGGTCACCAGAGTCATGCGCGACAGGCTCGGGTCATGGGTCGGCGCCACCGTGAGCGACTCGATGTTGTAGCCACGGGCGCTGAACAGGCCGGCCACCCGGGAGAGGGCGCCGGATTCGTTTTCTATCAGTATCGAGATAATGTGTCGCATCAGACCAGCTCGCTCTCCGGTGACAGGTACATCTCGTGGTGGCCCTTGCCCGCCGCGATCATCGGATAGACGTTCTCCGCCGGGTCGATCACCACGTCCATGAAGACCAACCGATCCTTCATCGCGAAGGCCTCCTTCATTGCGCCCTCCAGGTCACCGGGCTTTTCGATGCGCATGCCGACATGGCCGTAGGACTCCGCCAGCTTGATGAAGTCGGGCAGCGCCTCTACATAGGAGTGGGAGTAGCGGCTGTCGTAGAAGAACTCCTGCCACTGACGCACCATGCCCATATAACCGTTGTTGAGCAGCATGATCTTGAGCGGCAAGGCGTGCTGCGTGCAGGTAGCCAACTCCTGGATACACATCTGGATGCTCGCCTCGCCGGTCACCAGCGCCACCTCTCTGCCAGGGTGGGCCAGCTGTACACCCATCGCCGCCGGCAGGCCGAAGCCCATGGTGCCGAGGCCGCCGGAGTTGATCCAGCGCCGTGGCTTGTCGAAGCTGTAGAACTGGGCGGCAAACATCTGATGCTGGCCCACGTCGGAACAGACGAAGGCATCGCCCCCGGTGATCCTGTGCAGGGTCTCGACGGCGAACTGGGGTTTGATCGGCCCGTCGTCCTTCTGCTCGAACTTGAGGCAGTGCATGCTCCGCCAGCGCTCGATCTGCTCCCACCAACGGGTCAGCGCCTCGCTGTCGGGACGCTTATTGTGCCCTTTGAGCACCTTCAGCATATCCTTCAGCACCTGCTGCACCGGCCCGACGATGGGGACATCGACCCGCACGTTCTTCGAGATCGATGCCGGGTCAATATCGATATGGATGATCGTCGCGTTCGGGCAGAACTGCTGCACATGGCCGGTCACCCGGTCATCGAAGCGGGCCCCCACGGCGATCAGCACATCGGTCTCGTGCATCGCCATATTGGCCTCGTAGGTACCGTGCATGCCGAGCATGCCGAGGAAGTGGCGGTCACTGCCCGGATAGGCGCCGAGGCCCATTAGGGTGTTGGTGATCGGATAGTCGAGTTCATCGACTAGCTCGGTCAGTTCCTTGGAGGCATTCCCCAGCACGACGCCGCCACCCGTGTAGAAGACCGGCCGCTCCGCAGCGAGTATGATGTTGACCGCCTTTTTGATCTGCCCCAGGTGACCCTTGGCCACCGGATTGTAGGAGCGCATCTTGATCTTCTTTGGATAGTTGTAGGGGATCTTGATGCCCGGATCGGTAATATCCTTAGGGATATCGACCACCACCGGGCCGGGTCGGCCAGTGGTGGCAATATAAAATGCCTTCTTTATGGTCTCGGCCAGATCATCGAGGCGCTTCACCAGAAAATTATGTTTGACGCAGGGACGGGTGATGCCGACTGTGTCGACCTCCTGGAAGGCGTCGCTGCCGATCACCGGGGTCGGCACCTGGCCGGTCAGCACCACCATCGGGATCGAATCCATATAGGCGGTGGCAATGCCGGTAACCGCATTGGTCGCCCCCGGACCAGAGGTGACCAGCGCCACCCCGGGCTTGCCAGTCGAGCGGGCATAGCCATCCGCCGCATGGGTGGCGCCCTGCTCATGGCGCACCAGGATGTGTTTCACCGCATCCTGTTGGAAGATGGCATCATAGATATGCAGTACGGCTCCTCCCGGATAACCGAAGACATGCTCGACGCCCTCGTCTTTCAGCGCTTGAACGACGATCTCGGCACCACTCAGTTCCACGTCAGTGACCTCCAGACATACCCCGGCACGCCGGGCAGAACGATATCAAAACGGCACAAACTACTAATACTGCACGAATAGGTCAAGAAGAGCACACGCGACCACCGTCACTACGCTTCCGATCCCTGCTTGAGAATCAGCAGCAGTGACGCATAATAGAGCAAATCATCAGACAGACCCCGCATCGATCATGCAGACACCAACCCCTACCGCAGCCGCCCTACTGCTGCTCATCAGCCCTCTCCTACAGGCGGAGACCAGCTACCGCTGGGTCGATGAAAACGGCGTCACCGTCTACTCGCAGAGCCCGCCCCCCCAAGGCGAGGCCACAATCATCAACCACAGATATCAAGGGGAAACGAGCGCCGGCAAGCCAACCGGGAGAGCGCGCCTCAACGCCCTGCGCCAGCAGCTGGAGGACCGACAAGAGGATCGTCTGCTGCAGAAACAGACCCAGCAGCAGGCGGATCAGCAGAAGACGCTGAAACAACAGAGGTGTCAGAGTGCACGCCACAATCTGGCGACCCTCCAATCACTGGGTGGTCGCAGACTGCGCACCGCCGATGGCCAATACCTGCGCCTCACCGAGGAGGAGCGCCAGGCACGCATCGCAACCGCACAGCAGCAGATCAATGAAAACTGTGGTCGATAGGGTCAAGGGAGGAGAGAGATGCCACTGCTGAAGATCCAGACCAACCAACCGATCGAGCCAGACCAACGTAAGTCGCTGCTACGCAAGGCCTCTGCCGAAGTCGCTGCACTGCTCGGCAAGCCGGAGCGTTTTGTCATGGTCTCCCTGGAGCAGAATCCCGAGATGCTGTTCGCCGGCAGCGACGCCCCCCTCGCCTACCTAGAACTGAAGAGCATCGGCCTGCCCGGCGAGCGCACCCAGGAGTCTCCGATGCCCTCTGTCACCTGATCGCCGATCGACTGGGGATCAGCGCCGAACGGATCTATATCGAGTTTGCCGACGCCCAGCGCCATCTATGGGGGTGGAACGGCGCCACCTTCGAACGCTGAGCGATCACCCCTGCAGCATGCGCGTGGTTACATCGTCGATGACCTGACGCCACGCTTGGCGGGTCGCCTCATCGAGGTCCGGATCGGTCTCAGCCACCGTTTCCAGCAGCGCATCACGCCAGCCATTGAAATAGGCCCGCTTGATCTCCAGCCGCTGATGGATCTTGCCCAGCATCTCCAGATACATCATCAGACCGGGCTTACCCTCAGCGGTATCCGCCACCATTTCCAGGGTGATTGCCAGCTTCTTCTTCAGCTGTACCATGTCACGATTCTGAAACACCCGTGCGATATTCGGTGAGCTTTCGATAAAACGTTGGTAGAACAGATCGTAGAAAGCCGGATCACCGGTTGCCCGCTGCAGACTCGCCTGAAACAGCGCCAGATCACACTCGGCTTGGTTGCTCATCTCTCTCATCTCACTGCGATGGATCTCGACGGCAGAAGCTGTGCCGCCCACTCCATCCGAGTATAGGCATGCGCGCACCACGCCGGAACGAAGCCGGTCACGTCTGGGCCTGCCGCCCGGCACCTCGCCCTATTTTGCTTTCAACCAAGGCATGGCGCAGAATCCTGTACGGGAGGATAACCATATTTTTTTCAGGGACGCTGAATATGCGCAGCTTTCTACTCTTGACCGCCCTCGCCCTGTGCGCCAACACATCCAGCCTGTTTGCCGCCGACACCAAGCCCCACCAAACCAGCGCCACAGCGATGCCAGCTTGGCAGCACGCGATGAAAACCCAGGATCTCAAAGTAAGACGTGAACTGGCAGAGCGCATCACCCAGCTCAACACCGACGCCAAGCGACGGGACAAGCTGATGCGAGAGGCACGGCACCGCGCAGTGCTCTGCAAACACTGTCACGGCGAGGATGGCAACGCAGTACGCGAAGGGGTGCCCAGTCTCGCCGGCCAGAACCCGATCTATCTGGTCGACCAGTTCCAGCGCTTCGGCGACGGCCGCCGCTACGACTTTTTCATGGGCGGGCTGGCCAAAAGCTTCTCCCAGGAGGACAAGATCAAACTCGCGCTCTACTATTCTCAGCAACAGATGATTCCAACAGGCGGCGGACGCAGCGAACTGATGGAGCAAGGAAAACAGCTCTACCACCGCTTCTGTGTCGAGTGTCACGGTGCGGATGGCCGCGGTGAGAGCGGCTACGCTCACCTGGCCGGGCAGCGACCGGAATACATCATCAAAATCCTAAAAGAGTTCCAGAACCTGAGTGGACGGCGCAGCAACCCCTGGATGACCGCCCGCGCCAAGCAGCTGCGCACCCCGCAAGAGATCGAAGCGGTCGCTAGCTATCTTGCCAACCTGGAATGACCTACCAGCCACGCCCCGCGCATGCAAACAGGTGACCCTCCGCGCCGCTCAGGCTAGAATCCCGCCTTTTCACCATAGGCCCACCACAGGATCATCATCCCATGCGCACCTCCGAGTTCCCGCTGCAGACCGTCAAGGAAACCCCCGCTGACGCCGAGACCGCCAGCCATAAGCTGATGCTGCGCGCCGGCATGATCCGCAAACTCGCCGCCGGTCTCTATACCTGGCTGCCGCTAGGGCTGCGGGTGCTGCGTAAGGTTGAGGCCATCGTGCGCGAGGAGATGGACCGCGCCGGTGCACTGGAGCTGCTGATGCCGGCGGTGCAGCCCGCCGAGCTGTGGCAGGAGTCGGGCCGTTGGGAGCAGTACGGCCCGGAGCTGCTGCGCCTCAAGGACCGCCACCAGCGTGAGTTCTGCTTCGGCCCAACCCACGAGGAAATCATCACCGACCTGGCGCGCAACGAGCTACGCTCTTACAAGCAGCTGCCGGTCAACTACTACCAGATCCAGAGCAAGTTCCGCGACGAGATCCGCCCCCGCTTCGGCATAATGCGCGCCCGCGAGTTCCTGATGAAGGATGCCTACTCCTTCCACGCCGATCAGGCCTCGCTGCAGCAAGACCTACGAACGCATGTACCTGACCTACTCGCGCATCTTCAGCCGCTGCGGCCTCGACTTCCGCCCGGTGGCGGCAGACACTGGCTCGATCGGCGGCAACGCCTCCCACGAGTTCCATGTGCTGGCCGACTCCGGCGAGGACGCCATCGCCTTCTCCACCGAGTCGGACTACGCCGCCAACGTGGAGCTGGCCGAGGCCATCGCCCCCGCCGGCAATCGCCCCGCCCCCTCGAAACAGATGGAGCTGGTCGACACCCCCAACGCCAGGACCATCCAGGAGCTGGTGGAACAGTTCGAGCAGCCGATTGAGCAGACCGTTAAAACCCTGATCGTGGTTGCCGACGAGGAGGACGAGGCGGAGCTGGTGGCGCTACTGGTGCGCGGCGACCACGAGCTGAACGAACTCAAGGCGGAGAAGCTGCCACAGGTGGCCAGCCCTCTGGAGATGGCCAGCGAGGAGCAGATCCGCGCCGCGATCGGCGCTGGCACCGGCTCCCTCGGCCCGGTCAAGCTGCCGATCCCCTGCATCGTCGACCGCACGGTGGCGCAGATGGCCGACTTCAGCGCCGGCGCCAACATCGACGGCAAACACTACTTCGGCATCAACTGGGGCCGCGACCTACCGGAGCCGGAGCAGATCGCCGATCTGCGCAATGTGCGCGAGGGTGATCCGAGCCCCGACGGCAAGGGCAGACTCACCATCGCCCGCGGCATCGAGGTCGGCCACATCTTCCAGCTCGGCCAGAAGTACAGCCAGGCGCTCAACGCCACTGTACTCGATGAGAACGGCAAGGCAGTGGTGATGACCATGGGCTGCTACGGCATCGGCGTATCACGGGTGGTGGCCGCTACCATCGAGCAACACCACGACGAGCACGGCATCAGCTGGCCCGCCTCCATTGCCCCCTTCCAGGTGGCGATCTGCCCGATGAAACTGCACAAGTCAGCGCGGGTGCGCGAGGCGGTGGAGCAACTCTACACCGAGCTGCAGGCCCTCGGCATTGAGGTGCTGCTGGACGACCGCGACGTGCGCCCTGGCTTCATGTTTGCCGACATGGAACTGATCGGCATCCCACACCGGGTGGTGATCGGCGAGCGTTCGCTGGATCAGGGCAAGGTGGAGTATCGCGGCCGCAACGATAGCGAGAACAGCTTCATCCCGCTGGATGGGATCGTCGCCCACATCCGGCAGCAGTTGGCCTGATCTCACTTCGATAGAGCGGGCCGCGCCCGACATATCTTTTCTTTCGAGCGGTCAAAGACGGCGGCGAAGGGCCGGCCCTATGAATCATTTCATTACGGGTTAATAAAACGACAGACCCCGGCCTGGCGCCGGGGTCTGTCACTCAATTTTGAAGTCGCAGTCAGTTCGACTTCTTCACCACCACCACCAGTGAGCCTGCGGTGCGGTCGCCACCGCCATTCAGACTCTCCGTCTCAGCCATACCGCCGGTCCCCATGATCAACCCAGGCGCCATGTGGATGTCCAGCTGTGAGCCGTCGTCGGCGAAGGTCAGGGTCACCTTGCCGTCCGGGCTGACTGTATAGGTGCCAGAAGCGCTCTCCAGAGTGCTGTCCACGGTCTGTGTGGTAGTGAACATGATGCCGCTGTTGAGCGGATCGGTGCCCGCCCTCACCCCCTGTGAGACATGTTTGTCACTGGTATCGACCACGGTGAAGCCACCCGCTCCGTCGAAGGTGATATCGCCCTTGCCAATCGAGGCGCCCTGTTCCGAGTAGTTATCCAGATTGCCGATCATCTCGACATCCATATAGATAAATTTATAGACACCGGTCAGGCTCGCTTGGGTCAGGGCAGCGCCACTGCCACCCACCATCTGGGCGAGCTGGGACTCCAGTGCGCTGAGGCGGTTGTTGGCCTCCGTGAGCGCCGCTGTCATGTCACTATCAAGCTTATTCGCCAGCGCCTCCAGCTCGTCGGCGCGGCGGTTGTTGTCATCCACCGCTGTCTTCACCGCGCTGAAGTTGGCATTCACCTCGCTCGCCACGGCGGGAGAACCGGCGCTAAAGGTGTTCGGAATCGTCACCTCAGAGGCGATTGCCGAGGTTGCCAGCATCCCACTCATGGCCAGAGAAAGTGCTGCCAGTCTGATTTTTCTTGCCATTGTTTTGTCCTCAAGTTTCATCATTCTCATTGCCATGTGCTTCCGTCGTTCCAGTTGAAACCGCCCCAGGTTGCCGGGCCGCCATCGCAGATGTTGCCCTCACCATCGCCGTCGCCATCCTCTTGATCCGAGTTGGCGTGCAACGGACAGTTGTCATGCGCGTCATCGACGCCATCACCGTCATCGTCGCTGTCGGCGTTATCGCCGATCCCGTCACCATCGGTGTCCCTGGTCTCTCCCGCATCGAGGGGAAAGGCGTCGTGGGCGTCATCGGTGCCGTCACCATCATCATCCGTGTCGGCATTGTTGCCAATGCCGTCGCCGTCGGTATCCAGGCTCTCGGTACCATCCAGAGGGAAGGCGTCAGCTCCGTCATCTGCCCCATCACCATCGCTATCGCTCAATAACGGATTGGTCCCGGCGCTGCTCTCGGCGCTATCACTCAGGCCGTCGCCATCATCATCGCTGTCGGCGTTGTCACCGATGCCGTCACCATCGGTATCGAGGTGTTCACCGGCATCGAGCGGGAAGGCGTCGTTGGCATCTGCGAAGCCGTCGCCGTCGTCATCGCTATCGGCGTTGTTGCCGATGCTGTCGCCATCGGTATCGAGGCTCTCGCCGGGATCAAGGGGAAAGGCGTCGTGGACGTCATCGGTGCCGTCATCATCATCATCCGTGTCGGCATTGTTGCCGATGCCATCGCCATCCGTATCCACCGACTCAGCGGGGTCGAGGGCGAAGGCGTCATGGCCGTCATCAACCCCATCCCCATCGGTATCGGCCACCAGCGGCTTGGTGCCGTTGCTGCGCTCATCGGCGTCACTCACTGAGTCCCCGTCGTCATCGCTGTCGGCGTTGTTGCCGATGCCGTCACCGTCACTGTCGGTGTCTTCACTGGCATCCATGGGGAAGGCGTCTGAGCCGTCGAAGCGGCCATCGCCGTCGCTGTCCCGCTTCAGCGGGTCGGTGCCATTGGCGATCTCCTGGCTATCGCTGATGCCGTCGTTGTCGTCATCGCTATCGCGAGAGTCACCGATGCCGTCGCCGTCGGTGTCACGGTGCTCTGAGGCATCCAGCGGGAAGGGATCGGCGCTGTCCGCGGTGCCGTCACCGTCATCGTCCGTGTCGGCATTGTTACCGATGCCGTCGCCATCGGTATCGGTATGCTCGGCAGCATCGGTCGGGAAGGCGTCACTGCTATCCTGTACGCCATCATTGTCGTCATCCGCATCGGTGTCGTTGCCGATGCCATCACCGTCAGTGTCGACAAACGGGCTGCCCGGGTTGGCGGCATCCTGGTCGTCGGGATCTTGTCCTGCCGGCCAGCCATCGCCGTCCGCGTCGCTGGCACTAGAGGCGTCGGGATTGAGCGGGAAGTCATCGTCCACATCCAACACACCGTCCCCATCATCATCGTCATCGGCGTTATTACCGATGCCGTCACCGTCACGGTCGAGAGACTCATTCGGGTCAAGCGGGAAGGCGTCGCTGGCGTCGGAAACGCCATCGTTATCATCATCACCGTCGGCATTGTTGCCAACACCATCGCCATCGGTGTCGATCTGTTCTGCCGGGTCGGTGGGGAAGGCATCGTCTGCATTCAGGGTGCCGTCGTTATCCAGATCGGGATCGGTCTGCGCCGGCTCCGGGGTGACGGCGATGGCGCCATTGCTCAGATCATCGGTATTGGTAGTGGAGCCAGTGGTGTTCTTCTCATCGGTCAGCACCTGCTCTACATCACCCACGGTACGGTTCTGCGGGTCACCTGGGATCGGCAGCGAGGCGGGATCCTGGTCCAGCACGTCGAGGGCTGAATTTTCAATGACACTGCTGGGATTACCGTCGACGCTGCCGTCGATGGCGCCATCCGCCAGGTCATTGGCCAGCTCACTCAACACCGCATTGGAGTTGCCGGTGGAATGCTGCTCCATCTCGTAGACCACCGCGGTCAACGCCTCCACCGCGGTGCGATAGGTGGCGGTGGCACGCTGCTCTTCGGCACTATCCGTGGTGTCGTTGATCAGCGGCGGAGTCTCGAAAATGTCGATGCTGCTATCGACACCAAAACCGAGTGTAGAGGTCACCTGGGAGGCGGCCACCGGCAGCGCAGCGAGAAACTCCGCCTGCGTCACTGCACCGTCGCCATTACCGCTATAGGGCGCAGCGCTGTCGGCATTTTTGATCGCCAGATCGGTGGCCATGGTGGTCAACGGGGTGGCGTAGATCTGCTCACCGCTGTCGAGCAACGCCTGGGTGATCACGGTACGCATGGTGGAAATCACCGGCGCGGCACCGGTAGTGATATCGGTGGTGTTAGCGTCGCTGGTGAACTCCATGACATAGGGCGGATTGAGCGGGACCGGCAAGCTCAGCCCCTGGATCGCCGCAGCCGCATCGGTGCTGCCGGTAGCCAGCAGCGCCCCCTTGAAGCCGGCGGCGCTGTAATCGACCTGGTAGACCTTAACCACTGCATCAGCCAGCGGCCCTTTAACGCCACCACCACCAATACTCCGTGCACTGTCGCTGCCTGTGCCGGAGCTGCTGCCCACATCGTCGATACCACCAAGCTCGCAGCCGGCCAAGGTGGCCGCAACTGCAACGGCCAGCACGGAGACACGGAATTTGGGGCGATTCTGATTGCCGGGAGAGTGCGATCTCATGCGGATTCCTTGTTGTTTGTTGCTAATAAAGAGACACCCTGCTCACCTGCCATAGAAGCAGGAGTGCCAGATATTTGATCAAATCCGCAGACCGGCTCAACAGGAATGACTAAAAAGGTGAAGAGCGCACGCTTTGTAGCTATACAGGCGCACTAAATTGCAAACAGGGGAAATAAATGCGTGCAGGAGATTGATTTTTTAGAGGGGCTCCAGGCAGAGAGCAATAGGGAAAGGCTGTCGATCGACATTGGCTAAGGCCGGATAACTGGCCTTTCCTGCAAGGTCAGACAATCATTCAACGGACACCTTTACGG
>NZ_AFOC01000037.1:0-31852 GCF_000224455.1 endosymbiont of Riftia pachyptila (vent Ph05) | reverse complement strand
CGCATGTCGCAGCAGCACAACGACTATTTCAGACAGCAGCGCCTCTCTGCTGAGCGGGAGGCACTGTTCCGGCAAGCGGCCGCCACCTCCTGGCAGCGTCAGCGGGAGATCGAAGCCCAGCCGCAAGCCCCGTTCGGTCAGTATCTGGCCGATTACTTTATCCAGTGAGGTCATCTCCACCAGGACTGCGGTACGAGACTAAATTGGTGTTATGCTTCCCCGTTTCAGGCAGCGGAACCTATTCGATTCCCCTTGCCAGTCAGCAACAGATTTCGGCAAGCGAGAGCCATGAGCGAGAGAGATTCAGACGACTGGGCATTTGCCACCCGCGCGATCCGTACCGGCCATCAGCGCACCATGGAGGGGGAGCACGGCGAGCCGATCTTCACTACCTCCAGTTTTGTCTTTGACAGCGCCCGGGAGGCGGCGGCTCGCTTCAGCGGCGACCAGGCCGGCAACATCTACGCCCGCTTTACCAACCCCACCGTGCGCATCTTCGAGCAGCGTCTGGCCGATCTCGAGGGGGGCGAATCCTGTGTCGCCACCGCCTCCGGCATGTCGGCAATCCTGGCGACCTGCATGGGGCTGCTGCAGGCGGGGGATCATATCGTCTCCTCGCGCAGCATCTTTGGTTCAACCACCATCCTCTTCAATAAGTATCTGACCCGCTTTGGCATTGAGGTCAGTTATGTGGATCTGGTCGATATGCCCGCCTGGGAGGCGGCGATCCGCCCCGAGACCCGCATGCTGTTTATCGAGACCCCCTCCAATCCGCTCACCGAGGTGGCGGATATCCGCCTGCTGGCTGATCTGGCACATGCCCATGACGCCCTGCTGGTGGTGGACAATTGCTTCTGCACCCCGGCGCTGCAGCGTCCGCTGGAGCTGGGGGCGGATGTTGTCGTCCATTCGGCGACCAAGTTCCTGGATGGTCAGGGGCGCTGCATCGGTGGCGCGGTGGTGGGTGACGCCAACATTGTGGGTGAAGAGGTCTACGGTGTGTTGCGTACCGCCGGCCCGACCATGAGCCCGTTCAACGCCTGGGTCTTCCTCAAGGGGCTAGAGACCCTGGACCTGCGCATGCAGGCTCACTCGCGCAATGCCTTGGCGCTGGCCGAGTGGCTCGAGGCCCAGCCGCAGGTGGCGCGGGTCTATTATCCGGGGTTGGCTTCGCATCCGCAGCATGCACTGGCCTCACGCCAGCAGAGCGCCGCCGGCGGCATTGTCGCGTTTGATGTGAAGGGGGGGCAGCAGGCCGCCTGGGGCGTGGTCGATGCCACCGAGCTGCTCTCGATCACCGCCAACCTCGGCGATGTGAAGAGCACCATCACCCATCCCGCCACCACCACCCATGGTCGCCTCAGCCCGGAAGAACGCCAGGCCGCTGGCATCGGTGAGGGTTTTCTGCGCATCGCGGTGGGGCTGGAGAGCGTAGATGATATCTGCGCCGATCTGGCGCGGGGGCTGGAGCGGCTCTGAGGCGGATGGAGGAGCGTCTCGAGAAACTCAGGGCGAAATGGGACGAGCGCCACGCCGCCCCGGAGAAACCCGTGCACGTTGCCGAGGTGCTGAGTAAAAACCTTCACCTGCTGCCTGCGACAGGGGATGCCCTGGAGTTGGCCTGCGGGCTGGGAGGTAACGCCTTGGCGCTGGCTCGGGCGGGACTGCGGGTCACCGCCTGGGACCTCTCCCCGGTGGCGATCAAACAGCTGAATACCGCGGCTGGCGCCGAAGGCCTGTCGCTCAGCGCTCAAGTGCGGGATATTGAGAGCGAGGCGCCAGCACCGGCCAGCTACGATGTGATTGTCGCCAGCTATTTTCTCGATCGCAGCCTGATCCCCGGTTGGATCGAGGCGCTGCGGCCCGGCGGGCTAATCTTCTTCCAGACTTTTAGCCAGACCCGCCTCACCAGTCGAGGTCCCAACGATCCGGCCTTCCGTCTGGCAGACAACGAACTGCTGAGTCTCTTCTCATCGCTCAGGTTGCGCTTCTACCGGGAGGAGGGCGAGCTGGGGGATGTGACAAAAGGGAGCCGGGACCTGGCGATGCTGGTAGGGCAGAAGCCCTAGCCGGAAGGTTGCTTGTGTAGGAGTGCTGCTTGTAGCGCGAACAGTCATCCAGAAGTGTAGGATCAGTGGCGATCGTCAGGTGTTACGGCGACCGCACCGCAAGCGGTGCTCCTACATTCTATCTCTGACTCAGACTCCGCCGGGCGCTGGCTAGCGCGGCGGTCAGCAGACCCACCCCTGCCAGATACTTCAGCCAGTCGGGCAGCCACTCCTGTTCGCCGGCGACAGTGGCATCGACCACCCACCCCATATCCTCGAGCAGCACATCCAGCGCCACTCCCATCAGCAGGCTGCTGGCTGCGATCCCCAGTAGATAGGCCAGCAGCACTTGGCGCCCCATCTCCTTGCCGATTACCCCCATGGTGGCGAGGTTGGTAGCGGGGCCGGCGAGCAGGAACACCAGCACCGCGCCCGGCGAGAGCCCGGCGGCGAGCATCGCCGCCGCCAGTGGGGTGGAAGCGGTGGCGCAGATATACATAGGGATCCCCACCACCAGCATCAGCAGCATGGTCAGCGCTCCGCTGCCGACCTCGGCCAAGGCGGTTGGTGGGATGAAGGTCATCACCAGCGCGGCCAGGATCAGGCCAGCCGCCAACCACAGCAGGATGTCGTCGAGCATATCGACAAAAGCGTAGTGCAGGCTGCTGAGCAGCGGCTGCTGCTGGTTGGTAGGTTTGCTGCAGCAGTCACTGTTGCTGCAGCAGTTGCCGGTTGCTACGGCCACCGGCAGCGTGGACGGGAGAGGGGGCGTCTCGGGGATCAGCGAGGTCAACAGGCCGGTGGTAATGGCGCTGAACAGGGCCGCCAGCGGGCGGGCGACGGCCATGATTGGCCCGAGCAGGGCATAGGAGAGGGCGATGGAGTCGGGGCCGGTCTCCGGGGTGGCGATCATAAAGGAGACGGTGGCGCTGTTGGAGGCCCCGGCGCGGCGCAGCCCAAGCGCGGCGGGCAGCACACCGCAGGAGCAGAGCGGCAGCGGGGCGCCGATCAGGGCCGCCTTGAGAGTCGGTGCCAGGCGCCCCTGGCCGAGCTGGCGCTGCAGCAGGTCCGCTGGCATCCAGGCCTTAAGCAGCCCGGCGAACAGCAGCCCGATCACCAGCCAGAAGGCGGCATCGAGATAGATTGCCATCAGGTTGTGCAGAAAGGCCATGGTGATGCAGCTCTTGGGGGTATGTCGAGTCCGAAGATTGCGATGGGGCGGGCGTTATTCTACCTCCTATCGATCAGGATTCATGGCAATAAACTTCAGGGTTTTTGTGGGGCGTTTCCGGTTCAGGCGCGGTTCAGTTTCTCCGGCTTAATCTATAGCCAAGAGATGAGGAGAGAGCCTCCTCACCCATGTTAAAGATCGAGGAAGCCGAGATGAAAAAAACCACTATCGCCATTGCCACCCTGCTGCTGAGTGCATCCCTGAGCGTCAATGCAGGTTGGAAGCACCGTTACCAAGACACCGCCAAGGTGATCGATGTGGATCCGATCTACAAGACCGTGGAGATCTCCCGCCCGGAGCGGCACTGCTGGGATGAGCAGGTCTCTCACTATCGTCCAAATCGCGACAAGTCCTATACCGGAACCGTACTTGGAGGCATCGTTGGTGGTGTGGTGGGTAACCAGTTCGGCAAGGGAAAGGGCAAGGATGCGGCCACCATCGCCGGCGCACTGTTGGGCGCATCGGTTGGTCACGATGCCAGCCGCAACCGGAGTGGCCACTATGTGACCGAGACCGAGCGGCGCTGTGAAGTGATCGACTACACAGAGCAGGAGGAGCAGTTGGTGGGCTATCGTGTAAAATACCGCTACAAGGGTCAGGTCTTCACCACCCGCACCAAGAGCCATCCGGGCAAGCATATCCGGGTGCGGGTGGCGGTGACGCCGATCGATGAGTTATGAATCAAGTGTGGAAGAGCTGTCCGATACCCAAGTCGGTCAGCCTTCCCGCTGCTGGAAAGGTCCGAACTGAATGCGTGTCAGACAAATAATGTTGCCGCTCATGCTGCTGTTTGGTGGCCTGCTGTTGACCCAGGGGGTCAGTGCGCGGGGCCTGATCAGCTTGGATGAGGCGGTGAAACAGGCCAAGCGGCAGAGTGGTGGTCGGGTGATTTCCGCCGAGACCCGCGAGTACGATGGTCGTCCGGTCCACAATATCCGTATCCTCACCAACGAGGGCAAGTTGCGCCGCTATCAGATGGATGGTCGCAGCGGCCGCTTCATCAAACGCAAACCGAGACCCTGACCCCAGGAGAACCCGATGCGGGTATTGCTAGTCGAAGATGAGGCAGAATTGCGCAACCCGCTCGAGGCACGTCTGCGTCGTGAGGGTTATACGGTGGATGCGGCAGACAACGGCCGCGACGGCCTGTTCCTCGGCCGCGAGTACGGTATCGATGTGGGAATCGTCGATATCGGTCTGCCGCAGCTCTCAGGTATCGAGGTGATCCGCCAGCTGCGACAGGCCGGCAAACACTTCCCGATCCTGATCCTTACCGCGCGCGGCAACTGGCAGGACAAGGTGGAGGGGCTCGAGGCGGGGGCCGACGACTATCTGGTCAAACCCTTCCATGTCGAAGAGTTGCTGGCGCGCCTCAACGCCCTGTTGCGGCGTGCTGCAGGCTGGTCGCAGCCGTTGATCGAGTGTGGCCCGATCGAACTCAATACCCGCAGCCAGACGGTGTGTCTGCAGCAGCAACCGATTGATCTCACCGCCTACGAATACAAGGTGCTCGAATATATGATGTTGCACGCCGGTCAGGTGGTCTCCAAAAGTGAGCTGACCGAGCATATCTATGATCAGGACTGGGATCGTGACAGCAACGTGATTGAGGTATTTGTGCGTCGTCTGCGCAAGAAGCTCGATCCTGAGGCACGCTACAAGCCGATCGAAACCTTGCGCGGGCGCGGCTATCGCTTTGTCCTGAAACGCGCCGAGTCGTCGTCTGCGGAGTGATCCTGGGTGGTGCGTTTTTCGATCCATGCCCGATTGCTGGTTGTGGCCAGCCTGGTGCTGGCGGGCTTTCTCGGGCTGACCGGCCTGGTGCTAGAACAGGCCTACCGGGCGAGTGCCGAAAAGGCGATGAAGGAACGCCTCGAGAGTCAGATCTACGGCCTGCTGGCCGCCGCCGAGGAGGATCAGCAGGGTCGTCTCAGCCTGCCCAGATTGCTCTCCGATCCCCGCTTCAACCGGCCCGACTCCGGCTACTATGCCCAGGTCTCCGGTGCTGGTGGTGGGTTCAGCTGGCAATCCGCCTCGATGGTGGGGCGCCAGCTCAGCTTTCTGCAGCCGACGCCACCTGGCCAGCGGCGTTTCCACCAGCCGCAAAACGGCGACCTGCTGGCGATCAGCTTCGGTGTCTCCTGGGAGGATTTCGAGGCCAATGAGACCGACTATGTGCTGGCGGTAGCGATCGACCTGAGCCCCCATCAGCAGCAGATTGAGGCGTTTCGCAACACCCTGTTTCTCTGGCTCGGTGGCGTCTCACTGCTGCTGTTGCTGATCCAGGGCCTGGTGTTGCGCTGGGGGCTCACGCCATTGCGCACGGTGGCGGTTGAGTTGGAGGCGATCGAATCGGGTCGCAGTGAACAGCTACAGGGGCGCTACCCGCTTGAACTGACCCGCCTCACCAACAACATCAACTCCCTGATCCAGCACGCCCAAGCCCGCCAGAAACGGTTTCGTGACAGCCTGGGGGATCTGGCCCACAGTCTGAAGACGCCGCTGGCGGTGTTGCAGGGGCTGGCCGATCGGGATCCGCCGCTCTCCCCGGAGGAGCACGCCATTCTGGAGGATCAGGTGCAGCGGATGAACCAGATCGTCGCCCATCAACTGCAGCGTGCCGCTGCCTCCGGTCGCACCACACTCACTAGCGGTGTGCCGCTCAAACCGACCCTGCAGCGGCTGGCGCGCTCGCTGGATAAGGTCTATCGGGAGAAGGGGGTTGAGCGGCAGATTGAGGTAAGCGATAAGCTACTGTTCCACGGCGATGAGGGGGATCTGATGGAGATCCTCGGCAACCTGCTCGACAATGCCTGGAAGTATGGCCGTTCGCAGGTGCGGGTGGGCGCCGGGCAACGGGCGGGGCGGCTCGAGATCCATGTCGAGGATGATGGCCCCGGCATCCCCGCCGATCAGGCGCAGGCGGTGCTGATGCGCGGCAAGCGGCTTGACCAACAGCTGCCGGGGCAGGGCATCGGCCTCTCGGTGGTGCAGGATATCGTCGAGGCTTACGGTGGCACGCTAAGTCTGGCGAGCTCCACCCTGGGAGGGGCAGATGTCTCACTGAGCTTGCCGCTGGCGACAGACCGTTCAGTGTAGGAGCACCGCTTGCGGTGCGAAGATTCCACTGCAGATGTTCGCGCTGTAAGCAGCGCTCCTACTGGTTTGAGGCGCCTGCCACCAGCCGGTGAAAGTGCTCCAGTCGGATCGGGTCAATCTGCCCGGCCTCGGCGGCCTGCTTGATTGCACACTCCGGCTCCTCTTGATGGGCGCAGTCGGCGAAGCGGCAGCGCCCCAGATAGGGACGCAGCTCGACAAAACCCTGTTCTATCTGCTGCTTGCTGAGCCGGGTGAGTCGAAAGCTGCGTACCCCCGGAGAGTCGATCAGCTCGCCGCCACCGGGCAGGTTGTAGCAGGTGGCGCTGGAGGTGGTGTGCCGACCCAGTCCGGTGGCTTTCGAGAGGCGCCCGGTCTCCACCTGATGATCCGGCAGCAGCGCATTGATCAGTGATGACTTGCCGACCCCCGATTGCCCTACCAGGATGCTGCGCTGGTCGTGTAGCGCCTCGACCAGCGGGTCCAGGCCGTGTTCAAGGGTGGCGCTGACTTCTACCACCGGGTAGCCGATGCTGCGGTAACAGTCGAACTGCCTCAGAAACCTATCCCGCTCGTCGCCCTGCAGCAGATCGATCTTGTTGATCGCGATCAGCGCCGGCACGTTGATGGTCTCGGCTGTCACCAGATACTGGTCGAGCAGATAGCCGGAGGGCTCCGGCCTGGGGGCGAGCACCACTACGATCAGGCTGATATTGGCGGCCAGCGGCTTCTCCCGGCCGGCGTAGTCGGGGCGGCTCAACACACTCTCCCGCGGCAGCAGGGCGGTGACTACACCACTTTTTTCGTCGATTGCCTGCCAGACTACCCGGTCGCCACACACCGGATGGCCGATGTTCTGCCGGGTGCGGCAGTTGAAGAGCTGTCCGCTCTCGTCCACCACCATCAGCGTGGCGCCGTGGCGGATGATCACACGTCCCTCCTGGGGTGGCGCGACGTCACTCTGCGCCAGGCTCTCCGTAATCTGCTTTTCCAGCCGCTTGCGGCGCTTCTCCTGGATCGCCTGGATGCGTTCGCGCTGTCGTTGGGAGAGGCGGCGGCCCATGGTTTATTTGAACTTGTAGAAGTGCTGGTTGAGGTGGGTCGAGGCGTCGTTGATGTCGTCGTCGAACCACTTCAGCCCCAGCATCAGCTCACAGCGTTGTACCTGCTTGTCAGGCCGGGCAGGCTGGTGACACGCCGGTCGGGCCGGGTGTAGATCTCAGTGCCGTGGCACTTGTAACAGTGGGTATCGATCAGCTGTTTGCCGTTTGCCTGATCGGCGGCAGAGGCGCTGCTGGCAATTGAAAGGCATGCGAGGATGGAGGCAGGGATCAATTGTTTCATTTCCCAAAGTTCCTATGGGCTGGAGTGGTTAGCAATCTGGGCGATACGCACCGCCGCAGGCGGGTGACTGTCGTAGAACAGCGAGTAGAGCGGGTCTGGTGTCAGGGTGCTGGCGTTATCCTGATAGAGTTTGACTAGCGCCCGGATCAGCGGTTCGCTACCGCTCTGCTCCACCGCGAAGGCGTCCGCCTCAAACTCGTGACGGCGTGACAGATAGCTGCCGATTGGCGCGATGAACAGGGTGAACACCGGTGTGGCCAGCAGAAACAGCATCAGCAGCACGGCGTTGCTGGGCTGTGTCACCCCCAGCCCCTGATAGAACCAGAGCTGGCTGGAGAGCCAGCCGAGCAGCGCCAGCCCGAGCAGTGACACGCCGGACATGAGCAGCATCTGTTTGATCACATGGTGCAGCCGGAAGTGCCCCAGCTCGTGGGCCAGCACCGCCTCCATCTCCTGCGGTGCCAGAGCTTCTAGCAGGGTGTCGAAGAAGACAATGCGCTTGCTCTTGCCGAAGCCGCTGAAGTAGGCGTTGCCGTGGCTGGAGCGCTTGGAGCCATCCATCACAAAGATGCCATCGGAGTTGAAGCCGCAGCGGTGCAGCAGATCCTGCACCCGATCGCGGGTCTCGCCCGCCTCCAGTGGGGTGAAACGGTTGAACAGCGGCGCGATCAGCCGCGGATAGGCCCAGAGGATCAGCAGGGTGAAGCCGATCCAGACCGCCCATACCGCCAGCCACCAGAGGTTGCCGGCGGAAGCCATCAGCTGCAGGATCACCCACAATAGCGGCCCGCCTAGCAGTACTGCCAGCAGCAGTCCAAGCAGCCGGTCCAGGAGAAACCGCTTCGGGCTGCTGCGATTGAAGCCGAAGCGTGCCTCGATGACGAAGGTGCGCCAGAGCGCGAGCGGCAGTTCAATGAGACTGGAGATGAAAAACATTGAGAAGATCAGGCCGATGCCAGTGAGTGTCGCATCGAGTTTCAACCCCAGCCAGAATTGATTGAGCAGATTGAGACCGCCGCCCAGCGTCCAGCCGAGCAGCAGCAGGCTGCCGAGCAGGATATCGAGCCGTCCCAGCTGACCTTTGGCCTGGGTGTAGGCGGCGGCTTTTTGATGTTCATCCAGCGAGACCATCGTCGCAAAGGCCTCGGGCACCTGCTGCTGATGGGCACGCACATGCTGGAGGTGACGCTGTAGCAGCCAGAGCTGCAGCAGGGTGCCGGCGATCAGGGCGGCAAGGAAGATCGTGGTGAAGAGCGGCATCAGCGGTTTGGGGCGTTCTTTATGGATGGAGAGTCTGCTTCGGGGCCAAGAATACAGTCTCACTGGAGATCCTGCTAGAATCCTTGGCCACTTTCATGCTTCTGACAACCCCGGAAAAATCGATGCTGCAAAACCCCAATAACCTGATCTGGATCGATCTGGAGATGACCGGCCTGGACACCCTCAATGACGAGATCATCGAGATCGCCACCATCGTCACCGATTCCGATCTGAATCTGTTGGCAGAGGGGCCGGTGATCGCGATCAGCCAGCCGCAGCCGTTGTTGGACGGCATGGATGAGTGGAACCAGCGCCAGCACGGTGGCTCTGGCCTGCTCAAGCGGGTGCGTGAGAGCAGCTACAACGAGGCGAAGGCCGAGGCGGAGACAATCGCCTTTCTGGAGCAGTATGTGCCGCCTGGGGTCTCGCCCATGTGCGGCAACAGCATCTGCCAGGATCGGCGATTCATGGCCCGTACCATGCCGAAGCTGGAGGCCTATTTCCACTACCGCAATCTGGATGTGAGTTCGCTGAAGGAGCTGGTCAATCGCTGGGCGCCGGCGGTGGCGGAGGGCTTCACCAAAAACGCGCAGCATCTGGCGCTGGAGGATATCAAAGACTCGATCGCCGAGCTGAGCCACTACCGTGAGAAGTTTCTGCGCCTAAGCTGAGCCGGGCTGCGCCCGGCCTATACAGGTGCCATGTTTAAATACCGGGTTTATGCAAGTCAAAGAGGCGATTAGGCTGTCCTCCTGATGGAAAAATAGTCGATCAGTCTGAACTCAGTGTGATGCCCCTCGCGGAACGAGCTGGCCGTTTTCGCTAGCCTGCTGCCTTCTGCATCATTCAACAGAGGATATCGGATATCCATGGCACCGGATGCCTCCCACCAGCCAGACCACTTCACCCGTTGGCAGTTCGTGGTACTGCTGCTGCTCTGTCTGCTGACCCTGTTCTTCTTCAGCAGATTCAGCGCCTTCCATGGCCTTGGTCCGCAACGCCTGCACAATCCCGATTTCCACAAAGGCCTGAACGGTTGGCAGCTGCAGAGAGGGTCCGGCAGCATTGGCACGCTCGGCCCACAGCTTACGATCAGCTCCAAGCGGGGTGATAGCAATCTCGGCATCAGTCAGTGCTTTTCTGCTGATGCTTTGCCACAGCAGCTCTGGCTTGAAGTGGAGATGCGTGTTGACCGGGTCATTCCGGGCAGGCTCGACTGGCACCATGCGCGCATCGATCTGATCGGCTACGACGCCCAGGGGCGGGGCATCTACGATGGTCATGGCTTTGCTGGTAGCAGTGGCAGCCACGACTGGCGCCAACTGGAGGGGCTGTTTCAGCTGCCGCAGCAGGCAGAGCGAGTCTGTCTGGAGATATATCTCTACCACAGCCGTGGCAGTTTTGAGGTACGTAATCTCTCGCTGCGCGAGGCCGAGGCGAACTGGTTTTATCCACCCTTGCGGGGTGTGTTGCTGCTGGCTTGGGTGGTGATCGGAGTCTGGTTGCTGCATTCGTTGTTGAGCTACCAGCGTGAGGAGGGGCTCGGCTGGTGGATCTGCGGGTTGTTGCTGGTCAGCCTGCTTGGCATCTTGATGCCGCAGGAGATCAAGCTCTGGCTGGAGCTGCAGATCGAAGGGGTTGCCCGTCTGTTTGGTTTGGCGCTGCAGGCCAGCTCAAGCCGTCATCTCAATCACATCAGTCTGCTGCCGGCGCAGTGGAGCATCGCCAAGCTGGGACATCTGCTGAGTTTTTTCCTGATCAGCTCCACCCTGTTTGCGCGTGGGCGGTTTGCCCCTCTCAATCTGTTTGCTGTGCTGTTTCTGCTGGCGGTGGCCAGTGAACTGCTGCAGATGTTTGTGCCGGGGCGCAGCAGCAATCTGGCCGATGTCAGCGTCGATATGATTGGGGTGCTGCTGGGCTGGGCGCTGGTCAGTTCCCTGCGTCGTTTCTCTTTCCGCTGAGTTGTTGCTGCAGGGCCCATTCGAGATGCTCGCGCACCAGCGCTGAGGCGCTATCCATGCGCCCCTTGAGAGCAGCAACGATGGCCTCTTGCCTGGGAGCATTGCCGAGGGCGATGGCGAGGTTGCGCAGAAACGCAGCGTGGCCGATACGGCGGATCGCGGAACCCTCGGTAAGCTTCAGGAACCGCTCTTCATCCCAGCTGAACAGATCAAGCAGGATACGGCTGTCGAGGCGTTGGCGCGGCTGGAAATCGGGCTCTGTGCTGAGCTTAGCGAAGCGGTTCCAGGGGCAGGTTAGCTGGCAGTCGTCGCAGCCGTAGATGCGGTTGCCAATAGCGTGACGGAACTCCACTGGGATCGGCCCTTTCAGCTCGATGGTGAGATAGGAGATGCAGCGGCGGGCGTCGACCCGGTAGGGAGCGACGATGGCACGGGTCGGGCAGATATCGAGGCAGGCCCGGCAGGAGCCGCAGTGGTTTTTCACCGGCTGGTCGGGGGGCAGCGGCAGGTCAGTATAGAGCTCGCCGAGAAAGAACCAGGAGCCGGCTCGGCGGTTGATCAGGTTGCTGTGTTTGCCGACCCAGCCGAGCCCGGCCTTCTCCGCCAGGGGCTTCTCCAGCACCGGTGCGGAGTCGACAAACACCCGGTGGCCGAACGGGCCGATCTGCTCGCCGATGCGTTTGGCCAGCTGCTGTAGCCGTTTGCGCATCAGCTTGTGGTAGTCCCGTCCCAGGGCGTAGCGGGAGATGAAGGCGGTCGCGGGATCAGCCAGACGCTGCCGGCTCTGTGTCATCGGCTCTGGCAGATAGTTCATGCGCACGCAGATCACGCTGCGGGTGCCTGGCTCCAACAGTTGCGGACGACTGCGCTTGAGCCCATGGCGCGCCATGTAGCCCATCTCGCCGTGAAAGCCTGCGTTGAGCCACCGCTGCAGATGCGTCTCGGCGCTCTCCAGGTTGCAATCGCTGATGCCAAGCTGCTGAAAACCCAGCTCCCGGCTCCACTGCCTGATCTGTTGGACCAGTTCAGCCTGCGTTTGGTCGAGATAGCATCTGTTTCATTCGTGCAACTATACCACTGGATTCTAATATAGACTTCGCGGTATGGTGCGCGACTATTTTTCGAGGGGTGTCGATGCGGGTCATGCCATATAAAGAGAGTTGCCAAACGCGCTCTATCGCGCTGAACAGGTGCGGGAGTTCGATCGGATTGCGATCGAGGAGTATGGCATCTCCGGCAGCGAACTGATGGAGCGGGCCGGCAGCCGGGCGTTTCAGCTGATTCGTGAGCTGTGGCCTGAGGTGGCGGATCTAAGCGTGGTCTGCGGCGCTGGTAACAACGGCGGCGATGGTTATGTGGTGGCGAGGCTGGCACGACAGGCCGGCCTTGCCTGCCGGGTCTTCTGGCTGGTTGATCCGGCACGGCTGCAGGGGGATGCACGGCGCATGGCCGATGCCTGGCACGCCTGCGGTGGCGAGAGCGAGCCGTTGCAGCAGTTGCCGCGGCAGACCGATCTGATCGTCGATGCGCTGCTCGGCACTGGGTTGGTGCGGCCGATCAGCGGTGAGTGGGCCGTGGCGGTGAGGCAGATCAATGCCCATCCGGCACCGGTGCTGGCGATCGATATCCCCTCCGGCTTGGATTCAGATACAGGGTGTATGCGCGGTACGGCGGTGCAGGCCGATGCCACGCTCAGCTTCATCGGGCTGAAGCAGGGGATGTTCACGGCTGACGGGCCGGGTGTCTGCGGCAAGATTCGCTTCGATGCGCTGGAGCTACCGGCGCAGATCTATGCGCGTCAGATCCTGGCGGCGCGGCGGCTCGACTATTCCAAGATCGTCCAGCATCTGACGCCGCGGCCGCGCACTGCTCACAAGGGTGATTTCGGGCGGCTGCTGGTGATCGGCGGCGACCAGGGTTACTCCGGAGCGGCGCGCATGGCCGCCGAGGCAGCGGCCCGTGGCGGCGCCGGCCTGGTGGCGGTGGCGACCCATCCGGCCCATGCGGCGACGCTGAATATTGGTCGACCCGAACTGATGTGTCACGGGGTGGCCGAACCTGACGAGCTCGAAGCGCTGCTCGAGTGGGCCGATCAGTTGGTACTTGGGCCGGGGCTGGGCCAGGGCGAGTGGGGGCGGGCGATGTTCGCTGCCGCCTGTAGCGCCGGGCTGCCGATGGTGGCCGATGCAGATGCCCTGAACCTGCTGGCAGCGCAGCCGGAGAGACGTGCCAACTGGGTGTTGACGCCCCATCCCGGTGAGGCCGCCCGCCTGCTTGGCTCGGATGTCGGTTCGGTCCAGCGGGATCGTTTTCAGGCATTGCAGGATTTGTCGCTGCGCTATGGTGGTGTTGTCATACTGAAAGGTCCGGGCAGCCTGATAGGAGATGATTCCTCCAGAAGACCGGGACTTTGCAGCGCCGGCAATCCGGGTCTGGCCAGCGGTGGCAGCGGCGATATCCTCAGCGGTCTGCTCGGGGCGCTGTTGGCGCAGGGGCTGGCGGCTCAAGATGCGGCGGAGACGGCCGTCTGTGTGCATGCGGCAGCGGCAGACCGAGCGGCAGAGGCGGGTGAGAGGGGCATGTTGGCTAGCGATCTGTTGCCGCATATCCGTCGGTTGTTGAACCCGGAGAGCGCCGATGTTGGAGCTTGAACTCACCAGCGAGCAGCAGCAGATGGCCTTTGGGGCGCAGCTTGCGGCGGTCTGCGAAGCCCCTTGCGTGATCTATCTAGAAGGTGATCTGGGTAGCGGAAAGACCACCCTGACGCGTGGTTTTATACGTGCCATGGGCCACCATGGGGCAGTGAAGAGCCCAACCTACACCCTGCTGGAACCCTATCCGCTGGGGCAGGTTGTCTGCTACCACCTGGATCTCTACCGGCTCGCGGCGGCGGATGAGTTGGAGTATCTGGGGCTGCGGGATCTGCTGGACGAGCGGGCAGTGATGCTAGTCGAGTGGCCGGAAAAGGGGCTGGGTGTGCTGCCGCCAGCAGATCTGCTGATCGAACTCAGCTATTGCGATGCAGGCAGGCGGATCCGTCTACAGGGAAAAAGCGCCAAGGGTCGGATGCTTATCCAAAGGTTTAATGGAGTTGACTGAGGCTCGAGTATTAATGAAAGAAGTTGCTCTATCCATTGGATAAGATTGGAAAAAACGAGACCGCGTGCTATTTTTTGATTAAATGTCGTGAAGCAGGACTGCTGGGGATGAATAAATCCGTATTACTGTTCATAGCCATGCTCGTATGGAGCCTGTCGCTACATGCCGGACAGAGCGTGATCAAGAGTCTGCGCATCTGGTCGGCCCCCGATCATGTGCGTCTGGTGTTTGATACCGATTCGGTGCTGCAACACAATCTGTTTACTCTGGACAAACCACATCGTCTGGTGCTCGATCTCAAGAGCGCCAAACTGGGCGTCAAATTGCCCACCCCTGAAAACGATAGCTTTATCACGGGGCTGCGCTCCGCAACCAGGGGCAAGCAGGATGTTCGGGTGGTGCTCGATCTGAAGGGGGCGGTGAAACCCAAGAGTTTCCTGCTCAAGCCAAATCGCCAGTATGGCCACCGGCTGGTGGTTGACCTCTATGAGAAAGGCAAGTCGGCGGCGAAGCGCTCGATCCCGGTCAAGGCTCTTGCGAATGCTGGGGAACGGGATGTGGTAATCGCTGTGGATGCCGGACATGGTGGTGAGGATCCGGGTGCGCGAGGCAAACACGGCACCTATGAAAAAGATGTGGTGTTGGCGATTGCCCGCAAGCTGGTCAAGCAGATTAATCGGCGGAAAGGGATGCGCGGCGTACTGGTACGCAACGGAGACTACTATCTCGGTTTGCGCAAACGCATGAAGATTGCGCGTCACCATCGGGCGGACCTGTTTATATCGATCCACGCCGACTCGTTCCGTGATTCCAAAGTTACCGGGGCGTCAGTCTATACCCTCTCGCGCAAAGGGGCGTCCAGTGAAGCGGCGCGCTGGCTGGCGGAAAAAGAGAATAGTGCCGACCTGATTGGTGGCGTATCATTGGATGACCGCGATGATACGCTCGCTTCGGTGCTTTTGGATCTCTCCCAGATCGGCACACTGCAGGCCAGTTCAGAGGCAGCCGATCGTGTACTGAAAAACCTTAAGCACCTTGGCAAAGTGCATAAACGTAAGGTGCAACAGGCTGGTTTTGTGGTGCTTAAGTCACCCGATATTCCGTCGATTCTGGTGGAGACAGCGTTTATCTCCAGTCCGAAGGAGGAGGGTCGTCTGAAAGATGCCGCTCACCAGAACAGGCTGGCCAAGGCTTTGGCGTCGGGTATCGACAATTACTTCCGTTTTCAGCCCCCGCCCGGCACCTGGCTGGCGGCGCATCACAATCGTGAGCCGACCCGGCATATCATCGGTCGTGGTGACACTCTGACCAAGATCGCCCGCCGATATCAGGTCAGCCTGAGCCGGCTGCGCAACTATAATGCGATCGAGGGTGACCGCATCCAGATCGGTCAGGTGCTTGAGATCCCCGGCAGCTAAACTGCTTTTTTAGATTACCAGGACGGCTCCCCGTGGCAGAATGGCGGATTATCGATCCGAGTTCTGTCCAGGGAGCTGTTTGCTGTCATCCATCATGTCGATACATACCCTTCCGACCCAACTGATCAACCAGATCGCCGCCGGTGAGGTGGTAGAGCGACCCGCTTCGGTGGCCAAGGAGTTGATCGAAAACAGCCTGGATGCCGGCGCCACCCGTATCGAGATTGAGGTTGAACAGGGGGGGATCAAGCGGATTCAGGTGCGGGACAATGGTGTCGGCATCCATAAGGATGAGCTGACTTTGGCGCTGTCACGCCATGCCACCAGCAAGATCGCCAGCCTGGATGATCTCGAACAGATCCACAGCATGGGGTTTCGCGGTGAGGCCCTGCCCAGCATTAGTTCGGTCTCCCGGCTGAAGCTGGCCTCGCTGGCCAGCGGTGCGGCGCATGGCTGGGAGGTGAGCGGGGATGGCGGCGACAATCTGCAGGCGCCGGTGCCGGCAGCGTTGCCCCAGGGAACCCGGGTCGAGGTGGTTGACCTGTTTTTCAATACGCCGGCCCGGCGCAAGTTCCTGCGCACCGAAAAGACCGAGTTTGGTCATATTGAGACCCTGGTCAGGCGGCTGGCGCTGGCCCGTTTCGATGTCGCCTTCCATCTGCAACACAATCGCCGCCAGTTGCTGAGCCTGCCTGCCTGCCAGGATCGTCGTGATCAGGAGCGGCGTATCAGTGATGTGATGGGGGGCGAGTTCCTGAAGAATGCCTTGCATATCGAACATGAGGTGCTGTCGCTGCGCCTCTCCGGCTGGGTGGCCCGGCCGAGCTTCTCCCGCAGCCAGGCTGACATGCAGTTTTTCTACGTCAATAACCGCATGGTGAGAGACAAGCTGGTGACTCATGCAATCCGCCAAGCGTTTCAGGATGTGCTCTACCACGGTCGCCATCCGGCCTATGTGCTGTTCCTCGAGATCGATCCGAGCAAGGTCGACGTCAATGTACATCCGACTAAGCATGAGGTGCGGTTTCGTGAGGGTCGCCTGGTGCACGACTTTCTGTTTCGCGGTCTGCACCATGCCTTGTCAGAGACCCGTCCCGGTGGCGGCCAGCCATCCCCGGAGGAGATGCAGACACCACTCCCGGAGGCGCCCCGCGAGCCGGCTTTGGAACAGCAGCGACTGACGATGGATACGCCGTCGGCAGCAGCTGCCTCCACCGCCTGGCGGGTGCAGGAACGTCCCAGCTCTTATCAGGCTAGCTTTCGCGCCCAGCAACCGGCGCAGAGTCCCGGGCCGGCAGCCGGCGAGAATGATGCATCGCAGCCGCTCGGTTATGCCCTGGCCCAGGTGGGCGGCGTCTACATTCTTGCAGAGAACCAGCAGGGGCTGGTGTTGGTCGACATGCATGCCGCCCATGAGCGGATCACCTACGAGCGCTTCAAACGCAGCTATGCGGGGCAGGGTGTGACCGGCCAGCCGCTGTTGGTGCCGATCTCGCTCAACCTGAGCAGTCGTGAGGTCGATTTGGCCGAGGCCCACAGCGAGCTGCTACGCGAGGTGGGTATCGAACTTAGCCGGCTAGGCAAAGAGTCGCTGGCGGTGCGGGGCATTCCGGCCCTGCTGCAGGGCGCAGATGCGGAGCAGCTGGTGCGGGATGTGATCACCGACCTGGTGGAGTTCGGTGAGAGCCGGCGGGTGCAGGAGGAGATCGACAAGATGTTGGCGACCATGGCATGTCATGGTTCGGTGCGGGCCAATCGCCGCCTGAACCGGGAGGAGATGAACAGTCTGTTGCGGGATATGGAGCGAACCGAGCGGGCCGACCAGTGTAACCACGGTCGGCCGACCTGGGTGCAGCTGTCGATGAGTGAGCTCGACAAGCTCTTCATGCGGGGCCAATAGTGATGGATCAAGTGCTGCCGCCGGCGATCTTCCTGATGGGGCCAACTGCTTCGGGCAAGACCGAGCTGGCGGTGGAGCTGGTACAGCGGTTGCCGCTGGAGATCATCAGTGTCGACTCGGCGCTGGTCTACCGGGGCATGGATATAGGCACTGCCAAGCCTGATGCCGAGTTGCTGCAGCGGGCGCCGCATCGTCTGATCGATATTGTCGATCCGGTTGAGGTCTACTCCGCCGCCGCATTCCGCCAGGACGCGCTGCAAGCGATGGCCGAGATCACCGAGGCGGGCAATATCCCGCTGCTGGTGGGGGGCAGCATGCTCTATTTTCGTGCGCTCGAGCATGGCCTGGCAGAGCTACCTGCCGCCGACCCTGTGCTGCGTGCCCGACTGGATGCAGAGATGCGCGTCCTGGGTATCCAAAAACTGCATCAACGTCTGCAGCAGCTGGATGCGGTGAGTGCAGCGAAGATCCACCCCAATGATCCGCAACGTGTGCTGCGTGCCCTGGAGGTGATCTCGATCACCGGTAGGCCGCTGAGTGAACTGCAGGCGGAGCGGCAGGCAGAGCCACTGCCTTTCCGTCTGCTGAAACTGGTCAGGGCGCCGCGTGAGCGGGCACAGCTGCATCAGCGTATCGCGCTGCGCTTTCAGCGCATGCTGGAGGCGGGCTTTGAACAGGAGGTGGCCGGCCTAATCGGACGCGGGGATCTGAGCCCGGAACTTCCGTCGATGCGCTCTGTCGGATATCGCCAGATGATCAAATATCTCCAGGGTGAGTGCAGCCGGGAGGAGATGATCGAACGGGGCATCATCGCCACCCGGCAACTGGCCAAACGCCAGTTTACCTGGCTGCGGGCCGACAAAGAGCTTATATGGCTCGATGAAGAGGTGCCTGATCTGCTGGGGCAGGCTCGGGAACTGATCGTGAATTTCATCGATCACGGAGCTAACTGAGCCGATTACCTCGCTATTATTCCGGAGACAATTTGCCGACTGCCGTTGGTCTCTGTGCTACAATTCCGACAGTACTGGGGGGTGATTTCAATGAATTCACTCAAAATCGAGCGTCCCGGTTAAGTGAACAAAGACAATAAGGAGTACTTCAATGTCTAAAGGGCAGAGCTTACAAGACCCTTTTTTGAACGCGTTGCGAAAGGAGCGGATTCCGGTTTCGATCTTCCTCGTGAATGGAATCAAGCTTCAGGGGCAGATTGAATCTTTTGACCAGTTTGTTGTGTTGTTGAAAAACAGCGTAAGCCAGATGGTTTACAAACATGCAATCTCCACTGTGGTGCCGGCGCGCAATGTTCGCCTGCCACACAACGATACATCGGCGGATAGTGCTCCGGATTCTTCCGGCGGTAACTTCTGAGCCGATCATTCATAGCTTGCGCGCCATTGGGTCGGGACATGTCTGTTCTGGCTTGGGCGCGAATTTCTTTATTCCCTCCCCCAACTCTTGCCAATCCTTAAATGTTTGAACGACCCAAATCGGGTGAACGGGCGATCCTGGTACATCTCGACCTAGGGCGTGTCAGCGACCCGGAAGAGATCGAGGAATTTTCCGATCTCGCTCTCTCCGCTGGTGCACAGCCGGTTGCGATGGTGGGGGGCAGCCGCTCCCATCCCGACCCACGGCTGTTTGTCGGACGTGGTAAGAGCGAGGAAATTCGCCAGCAGGTGGAGGCGGAAGCGGCTGAACTGGTGATCTTCGATCATACTCTGTCGCCGAGTCAGGAGCGCAATCTGGAGCGCGAGTTCAAATGCCGGGTGATCGACCGCACCGGACTGATCCTCGATATCTTCGCCCAGCGCGCCCGCTCCTTCGAGGGCAAACTCCAAGTCGAACTGGCGCAGCTGCGCCATCTCTCCACCCGCCTGGTGCGGGGCTGGACACACTTGGAGCGACAGAAGGGCGGTATCGGCCTGCGCGGACCAGGCGAGACTCAACTCGAGACTGACCGCCGCCTGCTGAATCAGCGCATCGAACAGATCCGCAAACGGCTGGCGAAGGTCGAGATGCAGCGCGAGCAGGGGCGACGCAGCCGGGCCAAGGCGGATGTGCCGACGGTCTCCCTAGTCGGCTATACTAACGCAGGCAAATCGACCCTCTTCAACACCCTGGTGGGCTCCGGGGTCTACGTGGCAGACCAACTCTTTGCCACCCTTGATCCAACCCTGCGCCGGCTGCAGCTGAAAGGCGAAGGTGCGGTGGTACTGGCCGATACCGTGGGATTTATCAGCAAACTCCCCCACGATCTGGTGGCAGCCTTTAAGTCGACTCTGCAGGAGACCACAGAGGCCTCCCTGCTGCTGCACGTGATCGATGTCGCCAGTCATCAGCGCGAACACTGCATCGCTGAAGTGAACGATGTGTTGCAACAGATCGGTGCCCATGAGATCGATCAGATCGAGATCTACAACAAGATCGACCTGCAGGAAGGGGCCGCGTCGCGGCTCGAACGTGATGAGAATGGACGGATTCGCCGTGTCTGGCTCTCGGCAAGGAGCGGTGAGGGGATCGGATTGCTGCGGCAGGCACTGACTGAATTTTTTCGTAGAAACCATGTGCAAAAAGGGGTGCGCCTGCAGGCCGGAGATGGGAGACTGCGTTCACTGCTCTACAATCGTAGTGACGTGCTGGCCGACACTGGCTGCGATGATGGTGGCTGGGAGATGCAGGTCGACATGGCGGAGCTTGAGTTTGAACGGCTGCTAAAAGAGGTGCCTGAACTAAAGGGGCGCCTGATAGGCTGAAGATATTCCGTTCCCCTCCATCTAAGGGGCTGTTAGAATGCCAGCCCTTATTATTTACAGGCGGAGAGCCGGTGGCGTGAGGCCTTTGGCTCTCCAGTATGAGGTCAGGCTCTGGCTGATCATCCGGAATCGTGGCGGATGGCGTGCGAGTTTTGATACAAACAATTCTGGGTTGCGCCCGGATTTCAGCGTGTTGGGAGTGATAGATGGCCTGGAATGAACCGGGTGGCGGTAATCAAGACCCCTGGGGTGGCAAAGGCGGCGGTGACCAGGGTCCCCCCGACCTGGACGAGGTAGTGAAGAAGCTGCAGGCGAAGTTTGGCGGGATCTTTGGGGGCGGTAAATCCTCAGGTTCCGACCGCGCTGGCGGCGGCGCCAGCGGTGGGCCTGGTGCTGTCGGCGTCGGGCTGATCGCGCTGGTTGCCCTGTTGGTCTGGATCGGTTCCGGCATCTACATTATCGAGCCAGCTGAGCGCGGCGTGGTGTTGCGCTTCGGCGCCTATGCTGATACCACCCAGCCAGGCCCTCACTGGCATCTTCCGTTTCCCATCGAAAATGTCTACAAGGTCAATGTTGATCAGATCTCCTCGTTTCCCCACAAGGCACAGATGCTTACCCGGGATGAGAATATCGTCGATGTGCAGCTGACGGTGCAGTCTCGCATCCAGGATGCTGGGGACTATCTGTTCCAGGATCAGAATCCGGAGAAGACCCTGCGAGATGCGGTTGAGACCGCGGTGCGTGAGATTATCGGTAAAAGTAACCTCGACTTCATTCTCACCGAGGGCCGTAGTGCGATTTCCGACCGTATCAAGAGTGCCGCGCAAGATATGGTCAACAATTATAAGACCGGCCTCGAGATCACCAGTGTCAACATTGAGGCTGCGAAGCCGCCGGAGCAGGTCAAAGCGGCCTTCGATGACGCCATCAAGGCGCGTGAGGACAAGGAGCGTCAAGAGAACCAGGCCGAAGCCTATGCCAACGAGGTGGTGCCGAGGGCGCGTGGTGCGGCAGCCCGTCAGCTGTCGGATGCCCAGGCTTATCGCGAGCGGGTGATTGCCGAGGCGATCGGTGAAAGCAGCCGTTTCCTGGCCGTGCTTGGGGAGTATAAAAAGGCCCCGCAGGTCACCCGTGAACGTCTCTATATCGATGCGGTGGAGCAGATGTTGTCACAGACCAGCAAGGTGATGCTCGACAGTGAAGGGAGTAACAGCCTGATGTATCTGCCGCTCGACAAGATCATCCAGAGTGCTGGCGACGGGGCTGCTGCACCTCAGTACAAGCCTTACAAACCTGCCGCCACACAGGCGCCGCCGGCTAGGCGGGATGTCCGCGAAAACAGCCGTGGCAGGAGGGTCCGCTAGTGAAGAACATCAAGATACTGCTGCCCGCCGCCGCCGGCTTGGCGGTCCTGATCTACGCCTTTACGTTCACTGTCAACCAGTGGGAGATGGCGCTCAAGCTGCGCCTGGGTGAGATCATCGACAGTGATTACGAGCCCGGCCTGCACTGGCGGGTGCCGATTCTCAACGACGTGAAGAAGTACGATGGACGCATCCAGACCCTGGATGCGCGCCCCGAGCGCTTCCTCACCCTTGAGAAAAAGGACGTGATCGTCGACTCTTACGCCAAGTGGCGTATCGCCAACGTGGCACAATTCTATCGCTCCACCGGCGGTAGTGATGCCAAGACCTCGCGGTTACTGGCGGCGCGGATCAATACCAGTCTGCGCAATGAGTTTGGTAAACGCACCATCCAAGAGGTCATCTCCGGTGATCGCACCGAGATCATGTCCCTGCTGACCAAAGATGCCGACGCCAAGGCATCAGAATTGGGTGTCGAGGTAATCGATGTGCGGGTCAAGCAGATTGATCTACCGCCGGAGGTTTCCGAATCGGTTTACGGCCGTATGAGTGCCGAGCGTGAGCGGGTGGCGCGGGACCTGCGTGCCAAAGGCGCTGAGGCGGCGGAGCGGATCCGCGCCGACGCCGATCGCCAGCAAGTAGTCATTCAGGCCGACGCCTATAGAGAGTCGGAGAAGCTGCGAGGCGAGGGCGATGCCAAGGCGGCGCGGATCTACGCCAATGCCTATCAGGCAGACGCTGAGTTCTATGCCTTCTATCGCAGCCTCAACGCCTATCGCAACAGCTTTAATAGCCGTGCTGATGTGATGGTGTTGCAACCTGACTCCGACTTCTTCCGCTATCTGAAGAGTCAAAAGGGGAAATAGACAAGCGTCGGACGCTTTGGGAAAATATGCAGCGGCCCGCCATCTGGCGGGCCTAACACAGGCCGGGAGTACCCGGTTTTTTTATGGGGCCACTGAATCAATCGGCATGAGCTGAATTGTGGAGCCGGATCATCCGCTGCAAGGTGGAAATCGCAGGTAATGGCCGCGCTATTGCCAGGATTTTGCCCCTAGGAAATGCCCTTTGGGTACAACGCAGCAGTGGTTGGTTTGGGAACAAGGCAGCCGCGCGCGATCTGTTCAAAGGTTCCTCGATAAAAGGTGCGACTGTGGATTATTTGTGGCCGGCACTCGCGTTGCTGCTGGTGCTTGAAGGGCTCTGGCCCTCCCTCGCTCCCGCAAGCATGCGCCGGATGTTGTTAAGTATTGCGCAGATGGATGACCGCTCGCTGCGCATCAGCGGCCTGATCAGTATATTCAGTGGTCTGGCCCTCTCTTTCTTCGTGATATGAGCGATCCAATGCAAAACGAAAGCTGGATACTGCCTGACGGCATCGAAGAGGTGCTTCCGCCGGAAGCGGCGCTGGTTGAACGGCGGCGCAGGCAACTGCTGGACCTGTTTGCCAGCTGGGGTTACGACTACGTGATCCCGCCGTTTGTGGAGTTTCTCGACGCCCTGCTCACCGGAACCGGCAGTGACCTCGATCTGCAGACCTTTAAGCTGACCGATCAGCTGAGCGGTCGCACTCTGGGTATCCGTGCCGACATCACCCCCCAGGCGGCGCGCATGGATGCCCACAACATCGGTCGCGATGAACCGACCCGCCTCTGCTATCTCGGCAGCGTGCTGCATACCCGCTCCGACGGTTTTGCCGGCAGCCGCAGTCCGCTGCAGATCGGCGCCGAACTCTATGGCCACGCCGGGGTGGAGAGCGACGTCGAGATTCTGCGTCTGATGATGCAGACCCTCGAGCTGACCGGCCTCGAAGAGGTCTATCTCGACCTGGGGCATGTGGGGATCTACCGTGGATTGGCGCAACAGGCTGGGCTGAGCGAGAGCCAGGAGCGGGCACTGTTTGACGCTCTGCAGCGCAAGGCGCTGCCCGAGGTGGCGGAATTGCTGGCTGATTTCCAGGTGGATGCAGAAGTCGCTGCGATGCTCGCGGCGCTCGGCGAACTGAATGGCGATGTTACCCTCCTGAGTCGCGCCCGGCACCTGCTCAAAGCTGCCGACCAGTCGGTGCAGCAGGCGCTCGACTATCTACAGCGCATGGCCGATCAGATCGCCATCTGGCTGCCGCAACTGCCGATCCATTTCGACTTAGCGGAACTGCGCGGCTACCACTTCCACACTGGGGTGGTATTCGCCGCCTTCGTGCCTGGTAGTGGCAGGGAGATAGCTCGCGGCGGTCGCTACGACCGATCGGCAAGGTGTTTGGTCGAGCGCGCCCGGCCACCGGCTTCTCCACCGACCTGAAGACCCTGATCCGCCTGGGCAACTCTGCAGATGTGCCACAGCCAGAGGCGATCTTCGCCCCCTGGTCTGATGATCCGGCGCTGGCGGCCGAGGTAGAGCGGTTGCGTGTCGCAGGGCAGCGGGTGATCAGCGGTCTGCCGGGACAACAGGGTGGTGCGCAAGAGATGGGTTGCATCCAAGAGTTGCGGCTCAGTGACGGTCAGTGGCGGCTGGTTAGACTCTAGGCTGGTCCCGCGCAGGGTTAGCGCCAGCTTTCCAAATTTTAACAAAAACGGGTATAAAAGCCCCTCAATCGATCCAATGAGAACTGAGAGCATGGGAAAGAACGTCGTAGTTATCGGTACCCAGTGGGGTGATGAAGGCAAAGGCAAGGTTGTCGACCTACTGACCGACAAGGCATCCGCCGTAGTTCGTTTTCAGGGCGGTCACAATGCGGGCCACACCCTGGTGATCGATGGCGAGCAGACTGTGCTGCACCTGATTCCTTCCGGTGTGCTGCGCGAGGGTGTGCGTTGCCTGATCGGCAACGGTGTGGTGCTCTCACCTGTGGCGCTGCTGGAAGAGCTGGAGATGCTGGAGAAAGCTGGCGTGCCAGCCCGTGAGCGCATGGGTATCTCCGAGTCCTGCCCGCTGATCCTGCCCTACCATATCGCCCTCGACGGTGCCCGTGAAAAGGCCCGCGGCAAGAAGGCGATCGGCACCACCGGGCGTGGTATCGGCCCGGCCTATGAGGACAAGGTCTCACGCCGCGGTATCCGCCTGGGTGAGATCTTCGACGAGGCGCACATCACCAGCCGCCTGAAAGAGGTGATGGACTACCATAACTTTGCGCTGAAGAATCTCTTCAACTTCGACACCGTGGACTATCAGCAGGTGCTGGATCAGCTGCTGGCCCAGTCCGAGCAGCTCAAGCCGCTGGTTGAAGATGTCACCGGTACCCTGCATCAGCTGCGCCGCGCGGGCAAGAGCGTGATGTTCGAGGGCGCGCAGGGTGCGCTGCTCGACATCGATCACGGTACCTACCCCTATGTGACCTCCTCCAACACCACCGCCGGCGGCGCTGCTTCCGGTAGCGGTGTCGGGCCACGCTACCTCGATTATGTGCTGGGCATCGTCAAGGCGTACACCACCCGAGTCGGCGCCGGGCCTTTCCCCACCGAGCTGTTCGATGAGGATGGCGAGCACCTGGGGGTCAAGGGCCACGAGTTTGGCGCCACCACCGGCCGCAAGCGCCGTTGTGGCTGGCTCGATGTGGTGGCGCTGAATCGCTCTCTCGATATCAACAGCGTCAGCGGTATCTGTATCACCAAGCTCGACGTGCTCGACGGCATGGAGCGGGTGAAGATCTGTGTTGCCTACAAGCTCGATGGCAAGGAAGTGACTACCCCGCCGGTGGGCGCCGACCGCTTCGAGCAGTGCGAGCCGGTCTTCATCGAGATGCCCGGTTGGCAGGAGTCCACGGTTGGTGCCGTCAGCTACGACGCGCTGCCACAGGCGGCTCGCAACTATTTGGCGAAGGTCGAGGAGCTGACCGAGACCCCCATCGACATCATCTCCACCGGACCGGATCGCAACCAGACCATCATCCGTCGTAACCCCTACGAGGTCTGAGTGAGACAGCCTGCCACGGCAGCTTCGGTTGCCGTGGCGATTGGCTAGACCGCAGCTCGGTTTGTCTTACCTCCCCTCTGACAGCCATGTCCCCGCGCCTGCAGCGACTGCCCTACCATCGCGACAGCGCCAAGCTGTTCGCCGAAGTGCGGCATCTGCCCTGGGCGGTGTTTCTCGATAGCGGCCGGCCCATGAGCCAGCAGGGGCGCTACGATATCATCGCGGCAGACCCTTGCCTCACTCTAACCACACGGGGTGGGCAGACTCGGATCAAGGAACGTGACTCGACCCAGACCTCCAACGCTAATCCCCTCGAACTGCTGCGTGAGCAGCTCAACTCCTCTGCCAGCTCGGCCATCGACGGGCTGCCCTTCTGCGGCGGCGCCATTGGCTATTTTGGTTACGATCTGGTGCGACGCTTTGAATCCCTGCCGTCTCTCGCTGAGGATGCGGAGGGGCTGCCGGAGATGCAGATCGGCCTCTACGACTGGGCGCTGGTGGTGGATCATCATGCTGAGTCGAGCTGGCTGCTGGGGCAGGGGCGGGACACGCGGACAGAACAGCGCTGGGATGAACTGGTGGCGTTGTTTTCCAACCCGAAGCCCGCAGAGGCAGGCGGCTTTCAGCTCACCGGCCCACTCAGTTCGAACCTGACTCGGGCGGAGTATCAGCAGCGTTTCGAGCGTATCCAGCGCTACATCCATAATGGCGACTGCTATCAGGTCAATTTTGCGCAGCGTTTCGAGGCGCTAGCCGAGGGCGATCCCTGGGCGCTCTACCTCAGGTTGAGACGCACCAACCCGGCCCCATTCGGCGCCTACCTACAGCTGCCCGACTCGACTCTACTGAGTTCCTCACCGGAGCGCTTCTTACGGCTGCGTAGGGATCGGGTCGAGAGCGCACCGATCAAGGGCACCAGCCCGCGCTTTGCCGACCCTGAGGCGGACCGCCGATCCAGACGGCTGCTGCAGCAGAGTGAGAAAGATCGGGCTGAGAATCTGATGATCGTTGATCTGCTGCGCAATGATCTGGGGCGGGTCTGCCGGCCCGGCAGTATCCGGGTGGAGCGACTGTTCGAGATCGAATCCTTCGCTCGGGTGCATCACCTGGTCAGCCAGATCGAGGGACGGCTGGCAGCAGGCCGGGATGCGCTGGATCTGCTGCAGGCCTCGTTGCCTGGCGGCTCGATCACTGGTGCACCAAAGCTGCGGGCGATGCAGATCATCGAGGAGCTGGAACCGCACCGCCGTGGTGTCTATTGTGGCGCCATCGGCTACCTGGGGTTCGATGGGGCGATGGATACCAATATTGCGATCCGCACCATGGTCTGGTCCGACCAGCGTATCCGCTTCTGGGCCGGTGGTGGTATCGTCGCCGATTCTGAGGTCGATGCGGAGTATCAGGAAACCCTGTACAAGGTCGCGCCGCAGATCGAGTTGCTGCAGGAGCTGAGCTGAAAGAGAGCTTTGCTGCAGTGACAGGATACAGGGAGAGAGTCGAGATGAAATATTTGGCGAGGTGGATGGTGCTCTGGAGCCTCGTTTCGGGGCCACTGCCAGCCGCTGAGCTGTGGGTGACTCTGGAGAATGTGCGCAGCAGCGAGGGCAAGCTGCTGGTGGCGCTGCACAACAATGCGGAGACATACGCCACAGACAGCGACTTTGCCAGCGACGGGTTTCAGGCCTATGCCTGGCAGGTGGTCGAGCCGCGGTCGCCCGAAACGCGGCTGCACTTCGCCGATATACCGGCCGGGCGCTATGCGGTGTCGGGTTTCCATGATGAAAATGGTGACCGCCGGCTTAACCGTCAGATTTTTCCGCTGACCGGTATGCCCAGCGAGCCCTATGTCATCTCCAACAATGGTGTGCTGATGTTTGGCAAAGTGCGTTTCGAGGATGCCCTGTTCGAGATCAGAGAGCCGCGCACCGAGATCCGTATCTCTGTGGCGCAGCATTTGGAGAGGCTTCGCGACGCACTGCTCAAAGAGCGGGAAGAAAATTCTGTCGAACCGTCACAGATTCACTGAAAAATGTGACTATCCCTGAGGATTTTGTGGCTTTGCCGGCTCTCTCTTGAGCTAAGGTCGGCTTGGCAGGATAATGCCGCGCTTTGTGGCCACTCTGGCCGAACCCTGCATGATAAGGGCAGATAATGAAGATTGGTGTTCCAAGAGAGAGCCTGGCCGGGGAGACCCGGGTGGCAATCACCCCCGATGTGGTGAAAAAACTGACTGGCAAGGGTTTTGAGATCCTGATCGAAGCAGGTGCAGGCGAGTCGGCGCATTTCCCAGATGATGAGTACAGCGCTGTCGGCGGCACGCTGGTCTCCAACGCCGAGGCGTTGGCAGCAGAGATCGTGGTCAAGCTGCGCAAACCCTCCGCGAAGGAAGTGGCGGCGATGGCGGATGGCGCCATCTACATCGGCCTCGTCGAGAGCTGTGGCGAGGATGAGAGCATCAAGGCGATGCAGGCGAAGGGGATTCGGGTGCTGGCGATGGAGCGGATTCCCCGCACCTCCCGCGCCCAGTCGATGGATGCGCTCTCTTCCCAGAGCAATATCGCCGGCTATCGGGCGGTGATCGAGGCGGCCGCCCACTACGGCCGCTTCCTGCCGCTGATGATGACCTCTGCCGGCTCCGCCAAGCCCGCCAAGCTGGTGGTGCTGGGGGCCGGTGTGGCCGGCCTGCAGGCGATCGCCACCGCGCGCCGTCTGGGTGCCGATGTGCATGCCTACGATGTGCGTCCCGAGACCAAAGAGCAGATTGAATCCCTCGGCGCCAAGGCGATCGAGCTGGATATCGGTGAGAGCGGCTCCGGTGAGGGCGGCTACGCCAGGGAGCTCTCTGACGAAGCGAAAGCGAAACAGCAGCAGGCACTCGCGGATGCGCTGGCCAAGGCGCATGTGATCATCTCCACGGCGATGATTCCCTGCCGACCGGCGCCGGTGTTGATTACCGAGGAGGTGGTGAAACGGATGCGCGCCGGCTCGGTGATCGTCGATCTGGCCGCTGCTAGCGGTGGCAACTGTCCGCTGAGCGAGGCGGATCAGGTGGTCAAAAAACATGACGTGATCATCGTCGGCCACACCAACTATCCGGCGATGGTGCCCTCCGATGCCAGCGCCTTCTACGCCGGTAATCTCCGCAATCTGTTGGATATCATGGTGGAGCAGGGCGAGGCGGGGCTGCAGCTGAAGGATCTCGATGAGGACGAGATCACCGAGGCGATGCAGCTCCGGGCCGACGCCTGATTCAGTTTTTACCCGCGCCCGGTGGGCGCAGAACGGGAGCACTCCCAATGCCTGATACACTGGTTTCACTCTATATATTCGTACTCTCCTGCTTCATCGGCTACTACGTGATCTGGGGCGTCACCCCGGCACTGCACACCCCGCTGGTGGCGCTGACCAACGCTATCTCCGGCATCATAATTGTCGGTGCGCTGCTGGTCACCGGCCTGGAGAGCGCCAGCACCAGCGCCGAGATTATCGGCTTCTTCGCGGTGCTGCTGGCATCGATCAACGTCTTCGGCGGCTTTCTGGTGACCAACCGGATGCTGGCGATGTTTAAGAAAAAAGATAAGTGAGGCGCTAGATCATGGAACTCTCTGTGGACATTCAGGCGCTGGCCTATCTGATCTCGGCGGTGCTGTTTATCCTCGCCCTGAAGGGGCTGACCCATCCCGCCTCGGCGCGCCGTGGTAACTTCCTCGGCATGGCCGGCATGGCGATCGCCATCGCGGCCACCCTGATGGGCGGCGAGGTGCAATCCTACGGCTTTATCATCGCCGGTGTGGCGGCGGGCGCGCTAATTGGTGGTGTACTGGCGATGCGGGTGGAGATGACCGCGATGCCGCAGTTGGTGGCGGCACTGCACAGCTTTGTCGGTATGGCAGCGGTGCTGGTGGCGATTGGCACCTATCTCAACAAGGCGGCGGCCGGACAGCTCAACCCGGTGCTGATGGGCGAGCTCTCCGCCGGCATCATCATCGGTGCGATCACCTTCTCTGGCTCGGTGGTAGCGTTTGCCAAGCTGCAGGGGCTGGTGAGCGGTGCGCCGGTAATCTTCAAGGGGCAGCACGCGCTGAATGCGCTGCTGGCGATCCTCACCATCGGTTTGGGTATTCACTTCGGCATGACTGAGAGCATGCTCTCGTTGTTCATCATGACCGCGCTGGCTTTCATTCTCGGTTTCACCCTGATCATCCCGATCGGCGGTGCTGACATGCCGGTGATCATCTCGATGCTTAACAGTTACTCGGGATGGGCGGCGGCGGCCACTGGTTTCACCCTGCACAACAATTTGCTGATCATCGTCGGTGCGCTGGTCGGTTTCTCCGGCGCGATCCTCTCTTTCATCATGTGCCGGGCGATGAACCGTTCCATCTTCAACGTCATCTTCGGCGGTTTCGGTTCGGATGACGCTGGCGGCGACAGCGCGGCGGCCCAGGCGGTGCAGAAGGGCGTGAAATCTGCTTCGGTTGAGGATGCGATCTACTGGATGGAGGATGCCAACCGCGTCATCATCATCCCCGGTTACGGCATGGCGGTGGCCCAGGCGCAGCACGCCCTAAAGGAGATGATGGAGCTGCTGGAGGCGAAAGGCGTGGAGGTGAAATTCGGCATCCACCCAGTGGCGGGGCGCATGCCTGGTCACATGAACGTATTGCTGGCCGAGGCCGACATCCCCTACGAAAACGTGCTGGAGATGGACGAGATCAATCCCGAGTTCCCGACCACCGACGTCTGCCTGGTGGTAGGCGCCAATGATGTGGTCAACCCGGCGGCCAAGACTGACTCTTCCAGCCCGATCTACGGCATGCCGATTCTTGATGCCGAGAAGGCGCGTCAGGTCTACTTCCTCAAGCGCTCGATGCGCCCCGGCTACTCCGGTGTCGACAACCTGCTCTTCTACCAGGACAACACCTCGCTGATCTTCGGCGATGCCAAAGACACCATCGAAGGCATGGTTGCGGCGCTGAAAGGGGGTGGGCACTGACCCCCTACGGTCTGTTGGCAGATGAAAAAGCGGGCTTCGGCCCGCTTTTTTTATTGCTATTATTTGACCTGTCGTTAACAGGGAACGCACCTGAACGGGCGCTGCCACAGCGAACATGGATCGATCACTGAGGAGAGGTCATGATGACTGCCCGCACACCCTTTGCCCATACCCACCCCGACCACCCAGAATCGTTTGAGCAGTGGGAGCGATTGTTGGGGGAGGGAGGCCACCTGGAGGCGGTGGCCCAGCGCGCCGAGGCGTTTGCCGCCCAGGCCTTCTCGGAGGGGGCGGCGTTCTGGCCCGTGCTGGCGGCCTTGATGGGCCGCTGGCACGATCTCGGCAAGTTTTCTGACGATTTCCAGGGCTACCTGCGGGCAAGCGCCACCTCGGGCGGTGACAGCCATACCGGTGAGGTCAGAGGCAAAGTCGATCACACCTCGGCGGGTGCGCAGCACGCCATGACGGTGTTGCCACCCCCCCTCAGCGCACTGCTTGCCTATCCCATCGCTGGCCACCACGCTGGGCTGCTCGATGGCCTTGCCACTGGGGCCTGTCTGAAGGCCCGACTGACCAAGAGCGTTCCTGACTGGCGGCACAGCGCCCCGGATGAACTGCTTGAGGCACCCGCGATTGGACTGCCAAAGATTCTCGGAACCACGCGGGAGGAGCTCGCCTTCAATCTCGCTTTTGCCACCCGGATGCTCTTCTCCTGCCTGGTGGATGCCGACTTCCTTGCCACCGAAGCGTTCATGAACCCGCAGCAGGCGGCGCAGCGTCCCAGCGGTCAAATGGATTTCACGGCACTCGATCGACACCTTGCTGATCACATGCGGCAGCGATTCGGTGATGCCAGCGGGATGGTCGCCGAGGCCCGTGCCGAGGTGCTGGCCGCCTGCATCAAAGCAGCCGAGGGCCAACCCGGACTCTACTCGCTGACGGTGCCCACCGGCGGCGGTAAGACCCTCGCATCCCTCGCCTTCGCGCTACGCCACGCCGCGTGCAACGGACTTGGTCGGGTGATCTACGCCATCCCATTCACCAGCATCATCGAACAGAATGCCGAGACCTTCCGGGAAGTCTTTGAGGCATTCGACGCCGACTTGGATGAACTGATCCTCGAGCACCACTCCAACTTCGATCCCGACAGGGAGACCGTCCGTTCCCGTCTGGCCAGTGAGAACTGGGATGCGCCGCTGGTCGTTACCACCAATGTGCAGCTGTTCGAGTCGCTGTTCGCCAACCGCACCTCCCGTTGCCGCAAGCTCCACCGCATCGCCGGTTCGGTGATCATCCTCGACGAGGTGCAGACCCTGCCGGTGACCCTGCTCGAACCCTGCCTCAAGGCGCTGCGGCTGTTGGTGGAGCAGTACGGCTGCACCGTGGTGCTCTGCACCGCCACCCAGCCAGCCATCGAATACCGGGATGAGTTCAAGATCGGCCTGCCCAAGGCGACGCCGATCATCG
>NZ_AFOC01000038.1:0-31639 GCF_000224455.1 endosymbiont of Riftia pachyptila (vent Ph05) | reverse complement strand
CGAACGACTGTAGGGATGCAGGAGGTACGACCCCATGGATGGGAGTCGTGGACTGTTGGCCACTCGCGGAATTCACTTACCTCACGGCCAGGCTGACTTGAGCCAAGGTGGCTCAGCGCCGCGGGAAGCTGACCCCGGTACCGCCGAGGCCGCAGTAGCCGTTCGGATTCTTCGCCAGATACTGCTGATGGTAGGCCTCGGCAAAGTAGAAGTTCGGCGCTGCGATGATCTCGGTGGTGATCGGCCGACCACCGGTCTGAGAGAGGGCATTCTGATAGACTCGGCGGGACGCCTCCGCCAGCTGCTGCTGGGCCTCTGAGTAGGTATAGATGCCTGAACGATATTGAGTGCCCAGATCGTTGCCCTGACGCATGCCTTGGGTTGGATCGTGAGACTCCCAGAAACATTTGAGCAGCTTCTGGTATCTCAGCTCAGCCGGGGCGAATACCAACCGCACCACCTCATTGTGGCCGGTCATGCCGCTGCAGACCTCTTCATAGCTGGGATTCGGGGTATATCCGGCTGCATAACCCACTGCGCTCGAGAAGACCCCCGGCAACTCCCAGAAACGCCGCTCTGCCCCCCAAAAACAACCGAGCCCGAACATGGCAAACTCCAGCCCCTCAGGAAATGGCCCCCGCAGCGGATTGCCCAAGACAAAGTGGTTGTCCGCCACTGCCATCGCCTCACGCCGTCCGGGCAGAGCCTCCTCGGGCTCTGGCATCACTGTTTTTCGACCTAAACCAAACATTACCTGCCCCCACTGCTGCCCACACTATAACGTCATTCGGTTCGCCGGAGTCCGGCAGAAACCAATGATTATCTAAGGGAAATCCCGGCTTCACCGGGATCCTGGCGACAAGGCATACTCTGAGGCATGTGGAGATTCATCACACCCTGGCTGCGCCTGACCAGCCTGATTCTAGCGCTGGCGGGCTGGGGCATATGTTTCGCATCCCCCCCTCTCCCCACGGTCTACTTAGAGGGATTGCAGGTGGAGAGTCTGACCGAACCCGCGCACCTCTACCGCGTCTCCCTGGCGCTAAGAAATCCGGGCAAACTACCGCTACGGCTGCGCCGCTTCAGCTATCACCTGGATCTGAACGGGAGTCGTTTCTGCGAGGCGGAAATTCCGCTGGCTTTTATCCTCAAACCTTACTCCATCCAACGTCTGACCGCAGTGACAAGCAGCGATCTATTCAACATCGTCGGCCACTTCGGCAAGGTCATGTTCAACCGCGATCTGCCTCTACAATACTCCCTTGAGGGCAGCTTCCAGCTGGTTGGAGAGGCGAGAGAGATTCCGGTCTCTGCGGAGGGCCAGATCACTATCGAATACCCCAGAACGCCCGGCATTGCACCGGACCCCAAGCCTTTAAAGCAGCAGAAAACCAGCGATCAGTCCGACCAGAAACAGGCCACCCCCGACCATCAATAGACGCCGCCGGCCACTACCGCCAGCCGCCACCGCCGACACTGGCATCGTCTTGAAGCGCTGCTCAAAAAGCTCCTCGGCCACCTCGGCTGCAGTGTTTTTCGCGACCTCCCGGGCGACCCGGGTCGCCGTCTCTGCGGCGTGGGCATCGATAGAGCCCTCGGCCACACTGCGGATCTCTTCGATCATCTCGCCCTTATCGGGCACCTGACGGAGCACTTCCTCAAGCAACTGTTCGCGCCCGGGCAACTGACTCGTCACGCCACGCTTGAACACCTCCAGCTGTGCTGCGATCTGCTCTGAAAAGACCGCCCACTGCTCGCGAAAATGGGTGCCAATCACCTCGGCCACCACCCGATCGTTGAGCTTGATGACGATCGCTTCCACGTCCCGATTCACCTGCTCGATGATCTCATCACGCAGCTTGTCGATATTGACATCCAATGGCCGCTCTTTGAGACTCCGCTCCACCGCCTGAGCCGCCAGGTCGCCAACCACCTCTTGGGCGATCTGACGGGTGGCGCGTCGCGCGATGCTGCGCACCTCCTCCGCCGAGATAGCAAAGCTCCCGTGCACCCTCTCGCTATCCCTGGGCAGCTCCCGCACAGGCTCCACCACCGGCGTGGCAGCCACCGCCGACGCCGCCTCGGTGGCCTGATCGACCAGCTCGATGATCTCCTGCAGCCCCTCCCTGGTGGGCGGTTTGGTCATGATGCCGACCGCACCATGGGACTCCGCCGCCTCGGCATAGCGTTTGCCCTCGTTGGCAGTGCACATCACCACCGGGATATTGGTCAGACGCGGGATCTTCTTGATCGCAGCGATGGTCTCCAGGCCATCCATACCATCCATGAAGTAGTCAACGAAAATGGCATCGGGCGTGATCGTCTCCAACTGTTCCAGTGCCTGCTCACCAGACTCGGCCATGGTGACATTTTCGAAGCCACTCTTTTTCAATAAGCGGCTCAATACGATTCGGGCCGATTTGGAATCATCTATCAGAAGGGCTTGTCTAGCCAAAATACTCACTCCCAATCCATCAGGTTGGTTTCCAGGGTGAAAGACACCGCGGCACCACCACCAAATTCCGCGAACAGCATCTAAGGTAAGGGGTGCTGCTGTCGCCTATATCATTCCAGGGATCTATAATCCCCAACCTTTTAGACTACGCTTAGCGACGTGAATCATTATGGCTGGCCCAATTATGGACAATATTACCCCGGAACTTGAATCGATACTATGTGAACGGATTCTCATTCTGGACGGTGCCATGGGCACCATGATCCAACGCCACAAGCTCACGGAAGAAGATTATCGAGGTGAACGTTTCACCGACTGGCCGAGCGATCTGAAGGGCAACAACGACCTGCTGGTACTGTCTCAGCCGGAGCTGATCCGCAACATCCACGAGGAGTACATGGAGGCCGGCGCCGACATCCTCGAGACCAACACCTTCGGCGCCAACCGCATCTCGATGGCCGACTACGACATGCAGGAGCTAGCCTACGAGATGAACGTCGCCGGTGCGCGCCTCTGCCGCGAGGCGGCTGACAAATATGCCACACCGGAGAAGCCACGTTACGTCGCCGGTGTACTCGGCCCCACCAATCGCACCGCCTCCATCTCTCCCGACGTCAACGACCCCGGCGCGCGCAACATCAGCTTCGACGAGCTGGTAGAGGCTTACGCCGAGGCGACCCGCGGCCTGATCGAGGGCGGTGTCGACATCCTGCTGATCGAGACCATCTTCGACACCCTCAACGCGAAAGCAGCAGTTGCCGCCTGCGAGCAGGTATTCGATCAGGACCAGCTGCGGCTGCCGATCATGGTCTCCGGCACCATCACCGACGCCTCCGGCCGTACCCTCTCTGGCCAAACCACCGAGGCCTTCTACAACAGCCTGCGCCACGCCCGCCCGATCTCCATCGGTCTCAACTGCGCCCTCGGCCCGGAGCTGATGCGCCAGTACGTGGAGGAGATATCACGGGTCGCCGAGTGCTACGTCAACGTCCACCCCAATGCTGGCCTGCCCAACGAGTTCGGCGAGTACGATCTGGGTCCCGAGGCGATGGGCCAGCAGATCGCCGAGTGGGCCGAGGCGGGCTTTCTCAACATCATCGGTGGCTGCTGTGGCACCACGCCGGCACACATCAAGGCGATCGCCGAGGCGGTGGCAGACCAGGCGCCCCGCAAATTGCCGGAGATCCGCCCCGAGTGCCGTCTCTCCGGCCTGGAACCCCTCAACATCGGCCCCGACTCACTCTTCGTCAACGTCGGCGAACGGGCCAACGTCACCGGCTCTGCCAAGTTCAAGCGGCTGATCCTCAACGAGGAGTACGAAGAGGCCCTCGACGTCTGCCGCGCCCAGGTAGAGAACGGCGCCCAGGTGGTCGACGTCAACATGGACGAGGCGATGCTCGACGGCGTCGCCGCCATGCAGCGCTTTCTTAATCTCTGTGCCGGCGAACCCGACATTTCCAAGGTGCCGGTGATGATCGACTCCTCCAAGTGGGAGATCATCGAGGCGGGGCTGAAGTGTGTGCAGGGCAAACCCATCGTCAACTCCATCTCCATGAAAGAGGGGATCGACAAGTTCAAGCAGCAGGCCAAGCTCTGCCGCCGCTACGGCGCCGCAGTGATCGTCATGGCCTTCGACGAGGAGGGCCAGGCCGACACCCAGGCGCGCAAGGTGGAGATCTGTACCCGCGCCTACCAGATTCTCACCGAAGAGGTAGGCTTCCCAGCCGAGGACATCATCTTCGACCCCAACATCTTCGCCGTCGCCACCGGCATCCCAGAGCACGACAACTACGGCGTCGACTTCATCGAAGCAACCCGCGAGATAAAAGCCGCCTGCCCCCATGCGCTGATCTCCGGCGGCGTCTCCAATGTCTCCTTCTCCTTCCGCGGCAACAACCCGGTGCGCGAGGCGATCCACGCGGTGTTCCTCTACCACGCGATCCAGGCCGGCATGGACATGGGCATAGTCAACGCTGCCCAGCTGGCGGTCTACGATGACCTGCCCGCCGAGCTACGCAACGCTGTGGAAGATGTGGTCCTCAATAAAGATCCTGAGGCGGGCGACCGGCTGGTGGAGATCGCCCCCAACTACGCGGGCGACGTGGTCGGCGGCAACAGGTGGAGGATCTGGAGTGGCGCAGCTGGCCGGTCAACAAACGGCTGGAGCACGCCCTGGTAAAAGGCATCACCGAGTATATCGACACGGATACCGAAGAGGCGCGCCAGGCGGTCGACAAGTCCCTGGAAGTCATCGAAGGCCCACTGATGGACGGCATGAACGTGGTCGGCGACCTATTCGGCGCTGGCAAGATGTTCCTGCCCCAGGTGGTCAAATCGGCCCGGGTAATGAAGAAGTCGGTGGCCTATCTGGAACCCTTCCTGGAGGCAGAGAAGGCCGAGTGCGGCGCCCAGGCCCAAGGCAAGATCCTGATGGCCACGGTGAAGGGCGACGTTCATGACATCGGCAAAAACATCGTCGGCGTGGTACTGCAGTGCAACAACTATGAGGTGATCGACATCGGCGTGATGGTACCCGCCGACACCATCCTCAAACAGGCCCAAGAGCATCAGGTCGATATCATCGGCCTCTCCGGCCTGATCACCCCGTCGCTCGATGAGATGGTCCACGTCGCCAAGGAAATGAAACGCCTCCGCATGAGCCAGCCGCTGATGATCGGCGGTGCCACCACCTCCATCGCCCATACCGCCGTGAAAATCGAGCCTGAGTATGACCACCCGGTGGTCTATGTGCCCGACGCCTCCCGCGCCGTCGGCGTCGCCAGCAACCTGCTCTCCAAGGATCTGCGCGATGACTATATCGCCGACCTGCGCCGCTCATACGAGGATGTACGCGAGCGCCGCGCATCCAAGAACGAGGCCCGTAACTTGGTGCCAATCGAAGCGGCCAGAGCCAATCCCGTCGCCATCGACTGGGACAACTTCGTCGCCTGTGAACCCAACAAGTTGGGGGTCAACGTCATGGACGATATCCAGCTCGAGCTACTGATCGACTACATCGACTGGACCTTCTTCTTCCACGCCTGGCAGCTCAAGGGCCGCTATCCGCAGATACTGGAAGACCGGGAGAAGGGCGAAGAGGCGAAGAAACTGCTCGCCGACGCCCGCGAGATGCTGCACAAGATCATCACCGAGAGGTGGCTGACCGCCAAGGCGGTCATCGGCCTGTTCCCGGCCAACGCCGTGGGTGATGACGTCGAGGTCTATGGCCTTCAGCCAGCAGCAGGCGAACAGAGACGCCCCATCAGCACTCTGCACTTCCTGCGCAAGCAGGGCAAACAGCCGAAGGGCAAGGCCAACACTTGCCTAGCCGACTTCATTGCCCCGAAATCGAGCGGCCACAGCGACTATATCGGCGGCTTCGCCTGCACTGCAGGTATCGGCATCGACGACAAGATCGTCGAGTTTGAAAAGGATCACGACGACTACAGCGCCATCATGCTCAAGGCCTTGGCCGATCGCCTCGCCGAGGCCCTGGCCGAGTGGCTACACGAACGGGTGCGCCGTCACTACTGGGGCTATGCCGCTAACGAGAAACTCAGCAACGAGGAGCGTGTCGCTGAGAAGTACACCGGCATCCGCCCCGCCATGGGCTATCCCGCCAGCCCAGATCACACCGAAAAGGATATGCTCTGGGAGCTGCTCGACGTGGAGAAGAACACCGGCATCTGGCTCACCGAGGCCAAGGCCATGGTGCCCACGGCAGCGGTCAGCGGACTCTATTTTAGTCACCCCGACAGCCACTACTTCGCAGTCGGCAAGATCAACCGCGACCAGGTCGTAAGCTACGCCGCCCGCATCGACATGGAACTGCAAGAGGTGGAACGCTGGCTGGCGCCGAACCTGGCCTATGAGCCGGAGAGCAACTGATTCCGCTTCAAACCAGTAGCACCAATCCCCAGGTCATCACCACCAACAGCAGCGCCAAAAACACCGCGGCAGAACCCTGATCCTTGGCCCGGCCGGAGAGTTTGTGGGGCTCGTCACCGATACGATCGACCACATTTTCCACTGCGCTATTGAGCAACTCCACCAGCAGCACGATCAGCAGAGAGCCGGCCAGCAGGGCCTTTTCCACCCCGCTGTCGCCCAGCCAGAGGCCGACCGGAAGCAGCGGCGCCAGCAACCAGACCTCCTGACGAAACGCCGCCTCATGACGATAGGCGGAGGCAAAGCCCTGCATCGACCAACGGGTCGCATTGATCAAACGCCGCAGGCCTCGATTGTTTTCCGGTTTAGCCATGGCACATCCTTGTACCAGCTTCCTTTATGAAAATCGACACGGCCACAGCTGCACTCAAGAGGTTGCCCTCACCGGGAAACCCCCATGCTCAATCGGCCCGTTGGGACACAAAAGAACGTTCTTACTACAGAATTTAATTCCAAATCGTGCACTTCTAGCGCGCTCTTTTTTGTGACGCAACAGCCCCCAATAGTGTGACGTACAGTCACTTTTTACGTGATGCAAGTCTCTGATAATAAAAGGGAAAAAAATTCTTAATGGGGCATTTCCCGAGTATTTTTCCGGTAAAAAATAACTCCTAATCTCGCCGTTCCGCTTTTTCACTAGAAAATGGGCACCCGTTCCCATTACCACTCCAAGTTGTCCATTGCAGGCAAGACCGGCTATTCACAAAATGATTCCGTCATACCGCCAACGCCAAAGTTCTTTTGGCAAGCCGTGCGACAAACAAAGGTCCAAAGCAAAAAATTTCTTGAGGAGTCATCACATGAGCAGGCCGAACATCCTGGGTTCCCGCCATCGCAGCGCGGGTTTCACCCTGGTCGAGATATCCATCGTCATCATCATCATCGGCATCATCCTGGGTGCTGTTATCAAGGGTAAGGACCTGGTCCGCAGTGGCGACCAGAAGAAGCTCTTCAACGGCTTTATCAATGACTGGATGGTCACCTACCAGAACTACTACGACCGCACCGGCTGGATCCTTGGTGATATCGCCAATGACACCAACGCCCCCGACGCCAACAATCTGCGCGACGGTTCGGTGGCTGACGGCATCACTGAAGAGAACATCCTCAATCAGCTACGTACTGTCGGCCTGCTGACGCCACCACTGGGCGCCACTGGCAGCACCATGCAGCGCCGCTATAGCTCCGCCGACGGCACCCAGTACACCATCATGCTGACCTTCACCTCCGCCGGCAGCTTCGGCAACGTAATCCGGCTGCAGGCGAAACAGGGCGCTGCCACCTCCGCCATCCCCACCGATCTCGGCATCGCACTGGACCGCATCATCGATGGCGAGGCCAACGGTCAGGCCGGCAACTTCCTCTATGTAGAGAATGTAGCCGGCGGCGCTGGCACCACCCCCACTGTGGCCAACTGGCCCGCTGCATTTGAGACTGGCCCCGTCACCAAGGTCAATGTTGCTCTCGGCCCCGACGCCGGTGCTGCCGCTGTTCTGCGTCTGAACCTGTAAGCCATGTCTCCCCTGCCCCTGCTCCTTGGCCTGTCGGCGCTGATCGCTCTTCCTGCTGCGACTCACTATGCAGTAGAGGGGTGGTTGCGCCAGGACGCGGCGAACCAACGCCTTGCCACCCTCAACGAGTGGCAGCGCCAGACCGAACAGTCGCACCGGCGGCTCGCTGCCCACCAAGCCTTCGTCGCACGGGCGAAGGCGCTGCTGGACAAGGCCTCAGCCACCGGTGCTACGCCGCAGAGTTGGGAGCGTTTTCCGGTCAGCCTGCAGCGCGAGACAAGCTGGGACCTGGTCTCCCGCCTGCTCGCTCAGGCAGACCATGGACCGGCCTTCTACTACAAGCCCGAATACCTGCGGGTCGACATCACCGCAACTCGGGATGAGGTAAAGAACAAGGCGACCATTTCAGGGGCCAAGATGGCCGATAACAGTGAGATCAACACCCAGGAAAGCACCGCCACCGTGACACTACGTGGGGCCTTTCTGGTACGTACGAGATAATCCGATGGCGCGGCACTACCTGATCGACCTCAACGACCGCCCGATGCTGCTGGAGAAACGCAGCCTCCGCCCTTCAACGATACCAGCGAACTCGCGCAGGATACCGCCTGGCTGATCCAGCCGGAGAACGCGGTCAGCCAGGTGCTGCGTATCGACGCGCCAGCCAAATATGCCGAATCCCTGATCCGCCGCCAGCTGCAGGAGAAGGGCGAGATGGAGGAATCCCCCTACATCATCACCCACTGGAAGCGCAGCCGCGACAAGACCACCACAGAACTGCTCTATACCGCAATTCCCACCAGCACCTATCTACGTTATCAGGAGCGGCAGGCAGCCAACCATCATCACCTGATGATCTTCTCCCTCTATGAGGTGCTCTGGCAGACCCTGCGCCAACTCAAACGCAAGGAGCCGGTGGCCCTGGTGCTGCTGCATGACGGCAATGCCGAACTGCTGGTGGGCAGCTCCACCCGACCGCTCACTGCCGCCACCATCTCCGCCTATACCGAGACACCTGACACCCAGGAGCTACTCTGGAACTCTCTTGCCCAGGAGCTGCGCAGCGCCGAAGAGAACGAACATATCAAGCTGCGCGAACTGATCTTTCTGCACTGGCTAGAAGATGAAGAGAAACTGGAAGAGCACGCCGTCGAACTCACCGAGCGACTCGATGCCACGGCACTGCTGCTCCCCTCCGAACCCCTGGATACCGAACAGGGTCCGCGTCAGGCATCGCTGCCACAGACCCTGAAGCTCTTAAAACCCCGCCATGGTCTCTCAACCACGATGGGATTGGCGGCCAAAACAACCCAGATGTCCCTGCCCCTGAGCGCGGTCAGCGGACTGATTCTCGCTGCCGGTCTTGCGATCGGCGGTCAGATGCTGCACGTCAGCGCAGACAACCGTACTGCCGAGGCAGACCATCTACAGACGGAACTCCGGCAGCGGGCCTTACCTCCCATCGAGCCGGCCCCCGATTATCAGAGCACCCTCGACTTCGCCCAAGAGCTCGCCTGGGTACGCATCGCCCCCTCCTACCGGCGCCTGCTGAGCGAGCTCTCTTCTGTGATTCGTGAGGGGCAGCGGATCGAGAGCATGAGCGCCGAATATGGCGAGAGCAATATCAGCGTCTCCCTCAGGGGCACCCTGAAAAAGGGATTTCGCGAGGCTCAGGCGGCACAGCAGGGGCTTCTGCTCGACCTGCGGCAACTAGGCTACCGGATTGTCGAGCGCAACTTCACCACCGATCTGGACCGCTCACGTTTTGAAATCAAGATGGAGCGGCCACTGCAATGAGACTCAAATATCTCCCCCTGATCCTCTCCCTGCTGTTCAGCCTCTCGGTGATCTTCAGCGCCGCCTATGCCTATTGGCGTCTTGAGCAACCTCGCCAGCTGGTACAGATCAAGCTACCCAAGGCCCCCAACATCCCGCGCGTCAAGCCAACCGTAATCGCCGACCTGGCCCAGCTGGAGCCGCGCCTGGCGCGTCTGGTGACGCCGAAGGCTCCCCCGCGCGGCCCTGCCAACCTGATGGCTTTCGGCTACCAACGGGTCGCCCGGACCTACCCGATTATGGATGCGCCCAAGGTTGAACTGCCATCCCACTACAGCCTGTCGATGACCTTCGTCTCATCAAAACGGCGCTACTGCGTCATCGACGGCCGCTTCTACCGTCAAGGCGAGACCCTGCCGGAGGGGCCCCGTGTCGAGAAGGTGCAGCCAGAGGGTGTGCTTTTAAGCTGGCGTAATGTCAGCCACTGGCTGCAGAAAGGCGTGGGTATGGAGACCACCACACTTGAAAGCGGGCAGCTATCCCAGTCCTGGACGGAAAACCCAGCGGAAAACCGACTATGAGCACGAACAACACAGCAACAAAAATTCGAATGCATCTGCTCCTTCCCCTGGCGGCTGCCATGCTAACCTTGGCCGGCTGTAACTCGGTGCCGCAGAAACAGCAGCCTGAGGGCGATCCCAAGCTCTCCGCTTACCAGATGATCCGCGAGCGCCTGATCGATGGCTCGAAAACAATTGGTCGCTATCAAGATGAAGTGCGCAATAATCTGGAGCAGGGCCCGGCCCTGCAAGGTGCACCGATCGAGCCGCTGCTGCCGAACTTTGATCCGCTTGGCGACCAGCTGATCAGCATCTCCCTGGACAACGAAGATGTACGCCATCTGCTGCGCGCGGTCGCCGAAGAGGCAGGCCTCAACCTGCTGATCGATCCAGCCCTGAGCAGCAACCCGCGTCCGATATCGGTCCACTTTCGCGACACCCCGGCTTCCCAGGTACTCAACTGGATCCTCGAAAGCGCCGACCTCCACAGCGAGACCCGCGGCAACACCCTGTTTATCACTCCGTTTCAGACAGCCGTGTTCCACCTCGATTTTGTCGAGTCGCAGACCACTGCCTCCTTCGATGCCGGCGGTGACGTACTCGGCAGTGCCAGCACTTCCCAGGGCAGCACCTCCAGCCTCACCGGCAACTTCAGAATCTCCGGCAAGAGCGGCAATATCACCAACCCCTATGATTCGCTGCAGACCTCGATCAAGGCGCTGCTCTCTGCCAAGGGCAAGGCTGATCTGAACGCCCTCTCCGGCACTCTCTATGTCCGCGACAAACCCTCGGTGGTGCGCAACGTGGAAAAGCTGGTGTCGCGCTACCAGAAAATCGTCGGCAGCCAGGTGCTGATTGAGGCACGTATCCTCGAGGTGAGGCTGGCCGACGGCTATGAGTTTGGTATCGACTGGTCACTGCTGCGCGAGGCCCTCGGCGGCACCGTCGGTTTCTCCTCCGGCATTAGCCAGGTCCTCTCCAACGATGTATTCAACCCAGGCGCCAATCCGCTCACGATCAGCTCCACCCCCGGCCCAGTGGCCCCGCAAGCGGGACTGGTCTTCTCCAATCTCAATGGCAATAACAGCACCCTGTTTGCCGCCACCCTGCTGGAGGCGTTCGGTGAAGTGCAGCTGCTCTCAAACCCCACCATCCGTGCACGCCACGCCCAGCCGGCGATGATCAGCGTGGGGCAGAGCAACACCTATATCAAAGAGACCAAAATCACCCAGAACACCTCCACAGTAGTCGGCAACGGCACCGTCTCCACCGAGATCAAGACCGACACCGTGTTCGACGGACTGCTACTCGGCGTTATCCCCTTTATCGGTGAAGATGGCCGTGTATCACTCTCAATCCACCCGATCAAGAGTGAGGTGGACCTCGAGAGTCTGAAGCTGGTCACCATCCAAAATGTCGCCATCTCCCTGCCCAAGGTCAACCTGGAGGAGATCAGCACCACCGTGAAGCTGCATAACGGCGAAACCGTGATGCTCGGCGGCCTGATCAGCGACATGCGCCGCAGCACCGACTCGGGCTTCCCCGGGCGCGACAAGCTGGGGGTGCTGGGCAAAATCTTTGGCAGGGAAGATGACCTTCAGGAGACCAGGGAGCTGGTGGTTGTATTGCGAGTATCAGTAATATGAGCCTTATCCATCAAGCCCTCCAGGGGATACCTGACGACGGCCAGGGTCTAAGCCTCGACCCGCCGCCCGTCTCAACTGCTGAACCGCCCAAGCTAAAGCGAAAGGCACAACGCCTCACGATCGGCCGTAGCGGAAGAGGCTCGCCACTCCTCTGGGTCATGTTTGTGGTCCTGTTCCTGGTTGGCGGTAGTCTCTCACTGCTGACTTCAACTCTGCTGACCAATCACCCCAACAGCGGAAACCCCGTAGTCACCAGCGCCGACTTGATTGAGCGACAGCCAACCGTTCCCTTCAACGCCGCCAGCAAGCCAGCAAACAGCAGAGCCCGGGCACTTATCGCCCAGGCAGGCCGACCACAGAGCACGCCGGCAGAGACCCCGAATCTCGAACCGCAAGCCGGCCAATCTGGCTCAGCGGGCATGGATCTGCTCAACGCCATCCCGACTGAGGAGGAAAAACAGCAACAACCGACCCACACCCCCTCCGACAGAGAGGCGGATGTGCAGCGTGAGATCCGCCGTAACGGCAAGATTACCCAACGCATCAACGCGATTCGTTCCGCCATCGCCAGTGGCAACGAGGCCAACTTCAACCGCAACCTGGCCCGCCTGTGGAAACTGCTAGGCCGCTCCCACCCCTATGTGACCAACCTGGAAGCCTACTGGGCGCTACGTCAGGGCGACCACGAAGAGGCCGAGCACCTGCTCCACAAAGTACTGAAAAAGAACCCTGACAACCTGGAGGCGGGTGCCAATCTGGTGGTGCTACGCTGGAACCGTGGCGATCAGGTAGGTGCATCTCAACTGCTGCAGCGGCTACAACAGTCGCACCCGGGTGATCTACGACTCGAAAAACTCGCAACCACGCTCAAAGCACGATGGAAACAACCGCTGTAAAGTCAGGCGGCGAACTGCGTCTCGCCGAAACCACACCGGTCCAGCCCACAAGGGGACTGGCCGCCGACACCCTGTTCGGCACAAAGGTGGAGGGCGACATCTATCTCACCTATCTGGGGCTCAGCCACAATCCCTTCCCGGTGGTGCCCGATGCGCGCCACTTCTATCGCGAGCCGCGGGCCGAGAGCTCAGTCACCGAGCTGCTGCATGCGATCCTCGGACGCAAGGGTTTTATGTTGCTCACTGGCGAGGTGGGGCTGGGCAAGTCCACCATCACCCGTCGCCTGCTGCTGGCGCTGCAGGAGCGGGAGATCGCCAGCTCGCTGATCCTCAACAGCTTCACCCAAGGGGTCGAGCTGCTGCGTGCGATCAACAAAGATTTCGGCATCGATATCGGCAACGCCGACTTCCAGTCGCAACTGGATGCGCTCAACAGCTTCCTGCTGGAGCAGTTCTGGCAAGGCAACAACTGCGTGCTGGTAATCGATGACGCGCAGAATCTCTCCATCGAGAGCCTCGAACTGGTGCGCATGCTCTCCAACCTAGAGACAGAACGTGAGAAGCTGCTACAGATCCTGCTGGTGGGCCAACCGGAGCTGGAACAGAACCTGCAGCGTACCGATCTGCGCCAGTTGATGAGTCGGGTGGCGCTACACGCTCGGGTCTTGCCTTGGGACCGAGAGACCACCGAACAGTACATCTATTTCAAACTCAACACGGCCGGCTGCAACGGCTGCATCAGCATGCAGCCCGGCGCGCTGCGCGCGATTCAGCGCTTCAGCAACGGCAACCCACGCCGCCTCAACCTGCTGATGGAGCGCTGCCTGTATGGCCTCTGCGCCCATCGCAGCCGCGCCATCAGCCCCTCACTGGTGTGGGAGGCGGAGACGGAGTTGATTCCAGCCACTGCCGGCAGACGCCACTGGTGGTTCTTGGGCGGTGCGGCAGCGGCCCTCACTGCAGGTGCAGTCATCAGTCTCCTGCTCTACAACAGCGGAATGCTGCCAAGCAGCGTAGCGTCTTCTACAGTGGCAACGCCGCCCCCTCTCGCAACGGCTGCCCCTTCCGCCACGCCAACACTCAGCGACGAAGCGATTCAGACATTCCTCGCTGCCTATCAGCTCGAGGAGCAGACCCGCCTGCTGGCGCCCTTACTGAGGCAGAACAAGTTCGGCAGGATTCAGGCCCTGCTGGCGAATCTCAACACTCTGCAGCCGGTCACTCTGGCACAGCAGGAGGACGCCAGCGACGAGGCTCCACTACTGCAACTACCCTCTGGCAAATGGCTGCTGCTCTGGCAAGCGCCCTACCGGCTAGAGGCCTACCACTACGGCGTGAATGGAGAAGCGGTTGAGCTGCTGCAGCAGGATCTGGCCAGCCTCGGCTACTACGATGGCACTCTCGACGGCGTAGTCGGCGGTAAACTGATGAAGGCGATTTACGAATTCCAGCGCGACAACCAACTGTCGCCCACAGGCAATCCGGACAGCAACACGCTCTATCGGATTCAGCACCGCATAAAACAGACTCTCGCGGCAAAAGCCGCCAAGGAGCCAGAAGATGGACGCACCGGTGGATAAATTACCCCTAGGAGAACTGCTCAAGGCACGCGGCGTAATCGGCGATGAGCAGATCGCCTTCGCCCTGCACGAACACACTGTCAGCGGCGAGAAGTTCGGCAGTATCCTCACCAGCACCGGGCTGGTCACCGAGTATGATCTGGCCTTGGGGCTGGCCGACCAGGCCAACATCCCCTATCACGATCTCGACCAGTTGGCGATCGACGCTAACTTGCTGCGGCGGGTCAACCGCAACCTCTGCCTGAGCCAAAAGTTTCTGCCTGTGTTGCGCGATGAGAACCAGATTCTAATCGCCACATCGAGCATCGACTTTGCCAGCATGACCCAAACGGTGACCCGCCATACTGGCCTGGCACCGGAGTATGTGATGGTCGAGGAGTCGAAGCTGATCGACGCGATCCACCACTACTATCACTTTCTCGACAACCCGGTGGAGGAGCTGCTGGACCGGGAGATCCATATCATCTCCAACGACCACTCCCAGGCGCGTCCGGTGGAGCAGTTGCTGGAGCATCTATTCCATCTCGCCGCCAAACACCGCGCCTCGGATATCCACCTGCGGCCGATGACCGACACCCTCAACATCGCCTTCCGCATCGACGGCGTGATGCGTTCCATGCTCTCCCTGCCCAACCCCTTCAAGCGGCTGATCTCATCCCTCAAGCTAAAGGCAGGCATGGACATCGCTGAGCAGCGGCTGCCCCAGGATGGCTCGTTTGAGTCGACCATCCTCAACACTCAATACTACTTCCGCGCCTCCACCACCGTCTGCCCCTATGGCGAGAACATGGTGGTGCGCATCCTACCTATGAAGAGCGCCTTCATGGGTATAGGTCAGCTCGGCTTTCTCGAGGACGACGCGAAACACATGTCGCGCATGTTCAACGAACCCTTCGGCCTGGTGCTGCTCACCGGCCCCACCGGTTCGGGCAAGACTTCCAGCCTCTATGCGACCCTGCTGACCCTCAATCTGCTGCACAAGAATGTGCTGACGGTAGAAAACCCGATCGAATTCCGCCTGCCACTGCTGCGCCAGACCGAGGTCAACCCCAAGGCGGGCTACACCTTTGCCAACGCCATCAAATACTTTCTGCGCCACGACCCGGACGTGCTGCTGGTCGGTGAGATCCGCGACCCGGAGACCGCCGGGACTGCGCTCACGGCAGCCGAGACCGGCCACATGGTGCTGTCGACCCTGCACACCAACAGTGCCATCGGCGCCATCCCGCGGCTGCAGTCACTCGGCATCAAACCCTACATGCTGGCCGACTCTCTGGTCGGCATTGTCAGCCAGCGACTGGTGCGCCGCATCTGTCCCTCCTGCAAGCAGGGCTACACTCCCAGCCAAGAGGAGCTCGACTATATCGGCGACAACAATATCACCGAGCTCTATCGTGGGACCGGTTGTGATCACTGCGGTGGCACCGGCTACCGCGGCCGCACTCTGATCTACGAGATGCTGGAGTTCAACAAGGAACTACGCGCGATGATCGGCTCTGGCGCCGATATGGCGAGCCTGGAGGCCGCCGCCCGGCGCAGCGGCTTCCGCGACATCCTCCACACGGCGCTGGTCAAGGTGAAGTCCGGCACCATCTCGATCGAGGAGGTACACCGGGTGCTTGGCCACGGTTTCAACAGTGACGATAGCTGGGGCAAAGAGCCCAGCCTGATCTGAAGCGCAGCCACATCTTACTGCAATGCCCTACTATAGCTACAAGATGCTGCAGCCCAGCGGCGTCATCGCCAACAGCGTGGCTCGTCTGCCCTATGACGATGAGACCATGGCGATCAACTACCTTGAGAACGAAGGCGGCACGGTGCTGCACATTCGCCAGCTCGGCAAGCTAGCCGCCAAATACGCTGAATTCACCCGCTTCGGTCTGCGCAAAGTAAAGACTACGGAGGTAGCCGAGACCCTCTCCAATCTGTCGGTAATGCTCGGCAGTGGCATCCCGGCCAGTGAGGCACTGCAGGAGGCGGCCCAGGGCACCGAGAACCCGACCCTAGCGCTCGCCATGGAAGATATCCGTTTCTATGTGGAGGCGGGCAGCAGTATCTCCGAGGCGGTGGGGCTCTATCCCAAGATCTTCTCCAACACGGTGCTCTACCTGCTGCGCATCGGCGAGGAGACCGGTCGTATCGACCGTGCCCTGGAGGTCGCTGCCACCCATCTGCAGCGCATCGAGCAGATCAAATCCGACACCAAACAAGCGATGCTCTACCCGAGCTTCATCCTGGTTACCATGGGGGCAGCGGTCATCTTCTGGTTCTACTATGTGGTGCCGCAGATCGTGACCCTGTTTACTGAGATGGAGGTGGAGCTGCCCCCGCTCACCAAGGCGTTGATCGCAATCTCGGAGTGGGTGCAGGCCTATCTAGTCGTGGTTTTGATCACCCTGGCAGTGCTGTACATCAGTGCCAAGATCGCTTACGCCAAGATCTACAAATTCCGCCGTTTCATACAGGGACTGGCGCTCAAGATACCGATCATCGGCCGCCTGCAGCACACCTCCAACCTGGCGTTTGTCAGTGAATATCTGCACCTGCTGCTGGATGCAGGCGTGGATGCCTTCAAGTCTCTCGACATGGTCAGCCGCAGCCTCAACAATGCCATCTACCAGGAGCGCGTGGCGAAGATCCACGAGCGTATCACCCAGGGACAGAGTGTCGCCGACGCCTTTCAGTCGGTAACTCTGTTCCCCAGCTATGTGGTGCGCATGGTCTCAGTAGGTGAGCGTACCGGTACCCTGCCGGCACAGTTTAAGCGGGTCTCGGCCGAGTATCGCAAGCGCCTCAACTATAAGGTCGAAACCCTCTCCAAATCCCTAGAACCGATCATCCTGATCATTGCCGGCGGTATCTTTGGCATCATCCTTGGTGGCCTGTTCCTGCCGATCTACGATCTGATCGGCGGACATATCGGCTGACAGCTGGCAACCAGGCCAGCCAGGGTTCCTTATTGCGGTGTTGATTCGGCTTCTGCCGTCCGTCCCATCCTAGCCACCCGATCCAAGACAGGGCCCTCAGCCTGTCCCACGACTCAAGACAGAGATCTCCCATCTCAGCGCTGATGGGTGTTGCTTCGTGCAAGACCTAGTAGATATGGAACGCCATAGGTCGGGCCGTGCCCGACATATCTGGCGAGGCCCGACCTATAAGATCATCCTCGCTAGCCCGCCCGACTCACTCCACCACGTCGAGGTTGTACCAGTCGGTGGCCACCTGATGGGCGCTGCAGCGGCTGTCGTTAGCACTCAGGCGATAGCGGTAGTTGGTGGCCGGCTGCAAGGCGCCGCCATTTTTGGCGAGGATGACGGTCGAAGGCCCGGTCTTGGTCAGGCTGATAGCGCCCGGATCGACCCCGCCCTGCCACTCGATCGCCCAGTTCTGCATCTCACCCAGATGGTTGCCGACCACCGTGTACTCTTTGCTGCAAGCACCGGAGACCGAGCAGGTAAAATTGTCGGCAATCCCCGGTGAGACTGCCAGTTCGGCATAGACCACCTCCACCGGCAAGGTAGTCTGCTCAGTCAGGCCGTTGCGGTCGGTGATACCGAGAGTAACATTGTGACTGCCGGCACAGACGTTCACCTGGCCCGCCAGCTCGCCAGTAGCCAGGTCAGGCATAATGAGGCCGGAAATCTGGGTATCGCGCAACTCATAGACATAGGGTGGAGAGCCACCGATCGCCCCCGGCACCAGCCCTGTACTGCCAGCCAGCAACTGCGCCCCCGACTCGGCGCTCGCGGGACTGAATCCGGTGATCTGAATCGCTGTGATGCTACAGTCGTGAGTCATGCTGATCAGCGCCTCGGCTTCACCGGCGGAGAGCGCCCGGTCGTAGACACGGAACTCGTCGATCAGGCCGCTGAAGAAGTGGATCAGATCACCACCAGCACCACCATGGGCACCGATGAGGGCCCTGGTATCGGTGCTGCCGATGGCGCCGCCATCCAGGCGTTGGCTGAAAACCTCCTCCCCATCCATATAGACCACCTGGCGAAAGCCATCATAGGTGATCAGGTTATGGTACCAGCGGTTCGGCTCGATGATGATGTCTGGCCCCACGTTATCGGACCAGTGCCACCTGGGCTCCCAGCGATACTCGAGGAAGCGGCGGTTATAGTTGGCATCCAGGCGCAACGCATAGGCACCCTCCTTGGTGTAGAGGCGATTCTCACCTGGGGTGCCATCCCATTTGAACCAGAGGCCTATGCTCCAGCCGCGGTTGCCCGGATCGAGCCGCCCCGAGGCTGGGTCGCCTAGGTCGATATAGCTGCCATTGAGATCATCAACTGCGGTGAAGGAGGCAGCGCGGCAGACCTTACCCTCCTCCAGGGTGGTCTGTGTCGGCAGCGATCCGCTACCCCAGGCCGCTGCGGTGGCGTGGTCGCTACCGACCTCATTCTTGACGCTGCCATCAGCCCCGGTCCAGGGGTAGATGGTCTCCATACGGTACTCCGATATCGGCTCGCCGTAGCAAGCCATATTACGCGGTGGGTCGCGGCGCATCTGGTAGATGGAGCTGATCTCATCCGGGGTGAGGATACGGTTCCAGATCATCATCTCATCCAGATAGCCGAGCATGTTGCCGATGCCGCGCCCCACCCAACTACCGCCCCCGCTCTCTGAGCCATCCGCCCCGTTGAAGGGTTGCGCCGAGTCACTGGCGACCACGGCCCCGTCGACCAGAATGCGCCGCTCACCGTTGGCCCCGTTGTAGTCGAAGAAGAGATGGTGCCAGCCCGTCTGCGGCAGCGCATTTGGCGCCATCAATTCCGCATCGGTACTGGAGAAGCTGATCAGTGGACGGCCGTTGCGCAGGCCGATATTGAGGCAACGGTTCACCGCCACCGCATCACACTGGTAGAAGAGGCTACGCTCACCGTCGCCCATCTCATTCAGGTTGACCCAGACGGCAAAGGTGAAGCTGGTATTGTTGAGCGGCACATAGGGCAGCAGCAGGGAGTCTCCGGCATTGAAGTAGCCAGCCCGGTTAACCTTACCCGCGCCGACCGTCACCGCCATTCCCTCGGCCAGCCCCGAGTAGAGCCCCTGGGGATCGGAGTCCTGCACCTCGCCGCGGCTGCCATCCCAGAGACACTCATCGAAACGCCACTCCGCCAACAGATCGGTGGTATAGGGGCCAACCGCGCCGCTCGGGGTAACCTCCAGGCTATAGGTGCCTTCGATCACCTTGTTGTTGGGGCAGGCCTTGTCAGTGGCCTCCACCGAGAAGAGGTAGTTGCCCGAGGCGGAGGAGGCGGTCTTCTTCAGGGTGCCCTGATCCTCGCCGGTGGAGAAGATCTCGAAGTTGTCGGCCCCAGCCCCGACCCAGTTGATCGCCCAGTTGAAGTCATCACCGTTCGGATCGCCGATGCGCGGCCCAATCACCTGAAACGGTTGACTGAAGGTGAGATATTGGGCAATGAAGTCGGGCAGCAGGGTGCCACCGGAGTGAGCCGGCACGATATTCAGATCCCCGGTATCGACCCGCAGGGCGAAACTGCGGCTGGCGGTCTTGGTGGCATCGAACTGGTCGGTGGCGGTCACGGTCACCTGATAGTCGCCATCGCAGACCTCGGTAACCCCGGTCAGCTTGCCATCCCAGTAGTTGAGCGACAGACCCGGAATCGCCGGGGTGATCGAATCTAGCGCCCAGTAGTATTGGCCGGAGCCGCCGGTGGCGATGAACTGGTGGATATACTCGCCCCCCAGCACCCCATGATTCATCGCCCGGGTACTGATCTGGATATCCTCCGACGGCGGTCCATTCGGACACTCGCCCAGTCCGTAGCAGTCCTGATCGTAGCAATCGACCAGGCCATCGCCATCATTATCCTGGCCATCGCTGCAGAGCAGCAGGGTGTTCTCCTGGGCCCCGCCCGCATTCAGCAGGCATTGGCGACCGCTTAGGGTGGCGAAGGAGACGGCGCGCACCGTATCGTCGTAGCTATCGGTATGGATCTTGTTAGGCGCAGCAAAGTGGAGTGGATCCACGTCCCCGTTGAGATTGTCAAAGAAGCTGCCACTGCCATCCTTGTCATGCACACCACCGCTGACTATCACGAAGGCGAGATTGGTATCACTATTCGGAAGCAGCGTATCGGTGAGATCCGACTGGGTGGTATAGAGGGCCGCAGGGTCGTGCATGCCATCCTTGAGCTGACTACCGGCCCGTTTCAGATCGGCGCAGATATCACCCCGGTCGGTCAGATCCACGTTGAAATTGGGATCGGCGCTGGCGAATACCGCATATCGGACCGGGTTGCCCCAGACATCGTTGCCAGAACTCAGGCCCAGGCTGAGATAGGGCAGGGTGCCGACATAACTGGTGCAGTTGCCCGCCACACCGCCATCGGGGATCACCTCATCGGTGGCATCACCATCCCCATTGGTATCGGGACAGGGAAACTGGCTCGCCGCCACCATGTAACCCTCCAGCGCCAGCTCCATGCGCTGCATGATCGCCTCGTTATTGCGCTGCTTGGCAGACTGCACCAGCCCCGGCCAGAGGTTTACCGCAATCGAGAGAATCGCTCCGATAATGACGAGCACAATGCTCATCTCGACCAGCGTAAATCCGGGGTGCTTTTTGATCATCATTTTGCGCAGACTTTGGGCTAGGATTGCTCGTCGGCCGACTATAAACCCAAACAAGTCAAGCACTTTGTGGCCCAGCCCACAGATTGCCACTCCCATGCGGGACGTTCTTCCCATTCTACGCCGGGGTTAACGCAGCAGGATTAAAGTCAGTATTCGCTCACCTTGGACTGCAGGAATTTATTGGCACACACCCAAGTCGGGAGAGAAGCGAACAGTCCACTGCGTAGAGCCGAAGGTTGCGGCAGCGGGGAAAAGGTGGGGTTGTGCGCACACACCGGCCTGGGCCGATCCATGCGAGAAAAGAGTCAGGAATCCTGGGAGTGCTCGCTCAACGGCAGCGGGGTATCCATCGACCAGAGCCGCTCCAGATGGTAGAAGTCGCGCACCTTCGGCAGCATCACATGCAGCACCACGCCGTTGAGATCAACCAGCACCCACTCGCCGTCGTCCAGCCCCTCGCTGCCCAACGGAGCCTCGCCCGCCTGCTTTGCCTTGAAGGCCACGGTCTGTGCAATCGATTTCACATGCCGGTCGGAGGTGCCGCTGGCCACGATCATGATGTCCGTGATGCTGGTCTTGCCGCGCACATCCAACACCACAATGTCATTTGCTTTCATATCGTCCAGGGCCTCGACGACCAGATCTCTGAGCTCTTCTACCTGCATATCTATCCTGTCAATCTATTAACTAGTTTCGTAATACTACGCCAACGGCAACGATACGCTCAATTCCGATAGATCTGATGGCGTTCGATCAGCCTCAGCACCTCATCCGGCAAGAGGAAGCGAGGGCTCTCTCCCGCTCCGATCAGGTGACGAATCCCGGTAGAGGAGATCTCCAGTTGGGTGACGGGCAGGCGAATTACAGTGCCGCCCGGCGAGCGCCGCAGCGCCTCCGGCTCATCCACCAACCGGGAGGAGAGAAACGCCTGCAGCGCCGGATCCTCCGGCAACGCCTGGCCTGGGCGGGTCATCACCACCAGATGGGCCAACTCCGCCACCAGCTCCGGCAGATGCCAGGAGAGAAAACCATTGAAGGCGTCGCTGCCCAGCAGCAGACAGATCGGCAGCTCATCCCCCAGTTCTCCCCGCAGCGAGAGCAGCGTATCGAGGGTATAGGAACGCCCCCCCCGCTGCAGTTCCCGGTCATCAGCGACAAACCCCGGCTCGCCCGCAATTGCCGCCTCCAGCATCGCCAGGCGCAGCGCTGCCGGTACCTCCGGCTGATCCCGATGCACCGCATTGGCAAGCGGGATAAAGCGCAGTTCATCCAACCCCAGCGCCTGCTGCACATCCAGTGCGGTGCGCAGGTGGCCGTAGTGGATCGGGTCGAAGGTACCGCCCAGAATGCCGATCATCGCTGCGTGCTAGGTCCGGATATGGCCGTCGCCAAGCACGATAAACTTAACCGAGGTGAGCCCCTCCAGCCCCACCGGACCCCGCGCGTGGAACTTGTCAGTGGAGATGCCGATCTCCGCTCCCAGACCATACTCAAAGCCATCGGCAAAACGGGTGGAGACGTTGACCATCACCGAACTGGAGTCCACCTCGGCCAGGAAACGCCGGGCCCGGGTGTAGTTTTCTGTAATGATGGCGTCGGTGTGCTGGGAGCCGTGGCGGTCGATATGATCGATGGCCTCGTCCAGCCCGGCGACCACCTTGATGGAGAGGATCGGCCCCAGGTATTCGGTGTCCCAATCCTCATCGGTGGCGGCCACGGCGTTGTCGATCACTTCCAGGGTACGCGGGCAACCGCGCAGCTCCACCCCCTTCTCTTGTAGCGGCGCCGCCAGCATCAGCAACATCTCCTCGGCGATCCCTTCCGCCACCAGCAGGGTCTCCATGGTGTTGCAGGTGCCGTAGCGCTGGGTCTTGGCGTTCATCGCCACGTCGAAGGCCTTGCCCACCTCCGCCTGATCGTCGATGTAGACGTGGCAGATGCCGTGCAGGTGTTTGATCACCGGCACCCGAGCGTCCCGGGAGATGCGTTCAATCAGCCCTTTGCCGCCCCGGGGGATGATGACATCGATGTACTCGGGCATGGTGATCATGCTGCCCACAGCGGCCCGGTCGGTAGTGGCGAGCACCTGTACCACATCCGCCGGCAGACCCGCCTTCTCCAGACCCCGGTGGATGCTGGCGGCGATGGCCTGGTTGGAGTGAAAGGCCTCGGTGCCGCCTCGCAGCACCGTGGCATTACCCGACTTGAGGCAGAGTGCAGCGGCGTCGGCAGTGACGTTGGGGCGCGACTCGTAGATGATGCCGACAACCCCGAGCGGAACCCGCATCCGTCCCACCTGGATGCCGCTGGGGCGGTAGTTCATATCGAAGATCTCGCCGATAGGATCGGGCAGCGCGGCGATCTGGCGTAGCCCTTCGATCATCGAATCAATGCGCGCTGGGGTCAGCTCCAGGCGATCCAACAGCGCAGCATCCAGTCCCTTGGCGGTCCCCGCTTCCAGATCCTTCCTGTTCTCCACCATCAAGGCGTCTCGACTGGCATCCAGCTCGTCGGCAATGGCGTTGAGAGCGGCGTTCTTCTCAGCGGTGGAGGCGGCAGCCAAACGACGGGAGGCGGTGCGGGCTTTGCCACCCAGTTCATTCATATAGGCGGCAACATCGGTGATCTTGGTCATCATCGGTACTCTGCGAGAGGAAAGAGACAGATTCTACCAGAATGGGCAGTGGAGTTGGCCCACAGCTCCCGGCTCGGTCAGCGAGCTGGGCCCAACTTATTCTAATGGTGTCTCCGTCTGCTTCGCCTCTCTTTGACTCTCCACCACGATATGGGAGAAAGGTAACATGAAGGGCATCGTCTCCAGCTTCAGCATTTCGTAGTAAGACCGACGCGTCTCCTCCGCAACATCCTTCGCCATCTCTTCCATCAGTAGACAGTAGGTCTTGGGGGCGAGTTTTGCCCCCTGTATCTCCATATCAGGGCCGAACAGGTACTTCTCTTCGCGCTTTTGCTCGATCATCTCCTGAACGTAGAGGTGTTCCAACCAGAAGAGCATCGTCAGATGCCGTTTATTCCACATCAAATCGATGGTGCCACGCCTGCCTGCGTCTAAGGCCTTCATCAGACGATAACTGTTTAAAAGTCGTTTCAGGCGGCGCGGATTGGAGATCTTCAGCCAGTCCGCCAGTTGCATGAACAGCTCACGCTCTTTTGTCGTTTCTCTGATCGCTTTACCGGCCAGCAACTGGGTTCGTTTCTTATCTTCCTTCGGCGCCTTGCCACCTTCCTCCGCCCCCGTCTCTTCAGGAACGACTTCACCTCCAGAGGGCTGCATTTCGTCCACCAATTTCTGTTGCGCTGGCACCGCCGAATCTCCCGGCAAACTCCCCGGTGCCACTTGCTGCCCGGGCTCAGCACCATGAGGCCCGGGCCTCACGGTGAGCTCACCGGATGCGTCCGTTCCTGAAGATCCCTTCTTTTTATCCGATGACAGATCGGCATCCTGCAGCACCTCGACAATAAGATCTTTGAGGATATAGTTTTCGACATCCTCCTTCGCCGGATCGCTCAGGCAGACCGGCAGATGAAAAATCTTGCCAAGATAGTCCCGCGCGATGGCCTGGGCGGTACGCTGACTGCCCTTTTCCGCCAGTTCATAATAGTGCTGGGCCAACGCTGCCAGCGCCATGCGTTCATCCACCGCAACGATCAAGATCATCGATATAGAGCAGCAAACGGCGCGGGAAACAGGGCCGATGCAGGCGTATCCGACAGAGCTTATCCACCTTTTCCTTGATCACCGGCAGGGTACCCAGGTACTCGCCGAAGTCGGGAAGACGCAGGTAGGTCTTAAATGTGTCGACCCAAGTCTGGGCAAACAATTGTCGCCCTTTGGACAGCATACCGAACAGCGCACCGACGCCCGCAAGACCACCCAATCCCAGCGCAATGCCCGAGGTATCGCCCACCAGGCGAGCCATCATAGGAGGAAGATAGGCGGCGTTTACCCCAAGCCACTGAATGCCGACAACCTCCACGATCAGCAGGAACAGGCCTGTCCAGAGATAGACACCAATCCTTTGTGACGACGTCACCAGCTGCAGCGCCAGCCAATTGCACCGAATCCAGTCCAGGTCGTTGGTCAGCCCTTTCACCACCTCCTGGGCCAACCCGGCCTGCATGTTGCCGGTGTGTTCATAGCGCCAGGCATTGAACTCGGCAAAGAGGTAACGGTGGGTTTCCGACACCAGTTTGTCGGGCTGCTTTTCCTTGTGCATTATCGGACATACTGGCCAGAAACAGCGCAACTAGGTCGTCAGCCGGGCTCGCTGCTTGCCCCAGCAGCCCGCATAACGCCGGAGCACCTTGACGAGGGCCTCCCAGCAGGTGATCGTCTCATCACACCCGACCCAAAACCGTTCCTCCTGCCGGCAACGCAACTCTTTCTTCAACAGACTCAGAACCGTGCTCTTGCCCGTCCCCCAATGCCCCATCAGCCCGATGGTGATGTGCTCACCGTCGCTGTGATCGAGTAGGTCGGCTAGAGCGTTGACCAAGTCCACCCGGCCCAAGGTATCCTCTTCGGCAGGGATATCTTTCAGTTGACGGGGACCTTGCCTATCTCTCCTGGCATGGGCTCGACGGCGGCCGGGATACCCTCTGACTCCGCTTCAGGTAGCGGCAATTGATAGGCTGCCGCCTCCATCACCTCCCTCTCATGCTCTGCGGACCAGTGACCTATCAGACGGTGGTACTCTTCCCGCAATGAGCCGCCTCCACCTAGCCACTGCTGGTAACGATCCCAGACTTCGGGGTCAACCATCCTCAGCGCCTTCTCCCAAGGAGCGAGAAAATCGCCCCAGTTATCCGGTTCCCCCGCCGGCCAAAGAGGGATAGACAGCATGTCACGCAACCGGGCTTTTATCAGAGCCTCGAAGTCCACCCGCACATTGCGTTCAAAGCCTCCTGCGCCAAACGTCTTCACCGCCACCTCACGGCCCCTGGCAACGGCGAGATCGGCGTAGACGAGGAAATCTGAGTCAGCGTGGATCAGCTGGGGATTAGCTATGGTTTCAGCGAAGGCGCTCCCTTTAATGACTGAGGGTGAGACGCTGGCTGTCGCCACTGCGCGTGAGGCAGTACCCGCAGCGTAGGCGGCCGCTGATATCGCCCTTGCCGCAATATACTCGACCCCGCTGCCAGCATTCAGGGCCCCACGCGCCAGAGCGGGGGCAGCGGCGCTCACCATGGCGACAGCAGATTCCTCCGGGTATTCCCCCCCAAAATCATATTGATAGCTGGAGGTGTCTTCGGTAAGGGCGGCAATGAAAAGTGCCGCTGCCAGCTCTACTACCTGCAGTTTCTGCTGCGCCTCAGAACCCCAGGATTCGACAGTCCCCTGATTGGCTATCAAAGGAAGCACGCGCAATGCAGAACGCCCGGCATAGATGGTGAGCGCTTCGGGCGATAATTGCGCCAGCTCCTCTTTGCTGGGCAATGGAGGTCCGGCCATACTGTTTCCCCCTTTTACCTGACTGTCAGTCTGGTTCAGCCAGGAAGGGGTTACAAGAGAGCCGAGTGTCGCCTGGCAGCTAAAATCTCTGATCCGATCAGGCAGTCAATCTGGCATAGAGCAGCGGCAACTCTTTTGGCAGCTGCGAGGGCTTGTGGATCACCACATAGCTGCCGCTACCGAACAGATGTGGCAGGTAGTCGTTGGCCTTGGTGTCGATGGTGACGCAAAAGGGCTGCAGCCCCAGCTCACGGGCCTCGCGGATCGCCTGGCGGGTATCCTCGATACCGAAGCGCCCCTCGTACTTGTCCAGGTCATTGGGTTTGCCATCGGTGAGGATCAGCAGCAGACGGCGCTCCGAGGGCTGCGCCTTCAGCAGGTTGGTGGAGTGGCGGATCGCCGCGCCCATGCGCGTGTAGTAGCCGGGCTTAATGGCATCGATACGACCGCGGATCGCCGCATTGTAGTTCTCATCAAAGGTCTTCAGCTGATGGAAGCGGACCGGGTCGCGTTTGCGTGAGGAGAAGCCATAGATGCCGAAGCGGTCGCCGGTAGCCGAGAGGCTCTCGGCAAACAGGAACAGGGCATCGCGGATCACATCGATCACCCGCCGGTGGTTATCGACCCAGGTGTCGGTAGAGAGCGACAGGTCAGCCAGCAGCAGGCAGGCGAGATCCCGCGAGCCGATGCGCAGATCGCGGTAGAGGCCATCGGCGCTGGCGGCATGGCCAATCATGCGATCGGTGGCAAAACGCAGGTAGGCATCGATATCGATCTCACTGCCCTCTTGCTGGTTGCGGTGCCAGACTCGCGCTGGGGCCAGCTGCTGGAACTGGGCACGCAGCCTTCGCGCAGTGCGGCGCAGATGATCCGGTAGCGGGACCGGCTCGGCATTGGCCGCCAGCATCGGCACTATCCGGCAGAGGTCGGGCAGCAGCCGCTGCTTTTTGAAGTCCCACTCCGGCAGCAGAACCCCCTCGCTGAGCACCAGGTCATCCTCTGAGGCGGCAGGCAGATCCAGATCGAAGCGCAGCTTGCTGGCGGAGGCCTTGGCATCCCGGCTGACGCTCAGCACGTCGATATCTTTTGCGGCATCGGCGGCGCTCTCCAGATCGTCGTTCTCCTCGGAGCCGCGGTCGAGGTTGAGGAAATCCCCCCAGGTGAAGATGTTCTCCATGCGGATGGTGATCAACCCCCGATCCTTTGCTTCGGGTTTTTCGGCGCGCTCGGCTTGGCGGTTCTGCTCCTCCATCTGCTTGATCTCGCCCCGGCTACTACTGCCTGCCTCATCAGAATCATCGGAGGCACCGGCTGCAGCAACCACGGGAGGAAAGGGGTGGAGCCAGAGCGGCACAGGTTGCGGCGGGCGCCGGCTCTGCGGCAGCTGTTCGACGCTGCCGGGTTCGCGCAGCGCCTGACGGATAGCTGCCTCCTGGGCTGCCTCGGCTTTGAGCTGGCTGTCGGGCTGGATGCGTTGTGCGAGGTGGGCCTCGACCAACCGTTGGTAACGTGGACGCAGGCCAGGATAGTCGTTTAGGGCCTTGATCGTCAGGCGCTGATTCTTGCCGAACCAGGCCTCCTCGTCCTGGTGATCGCCCACCGCCAGGGCCGCCAGCCAGATGTAGAGATCCCGGTTCAGCTGGGGGGAGGGGAACAGATCGATCACCGCGGGCAGGCGCAGGTACTGCTCATCGCGCCAGGCCAGCTCGACCTTTCTGCTGTCACCGGCAATCCGATGTAGCAAGCTGCGACGGGCACCGTGTTCGGTGGCGTGGGCCGCCTCCACCTGCAGGCCGCCGTCGCCACCCAGGGCACGAAACAGGATGCCAACGGTGGTGCCGACCTGCTCCAGGGTAACCGCCGCCTCCGGGTGGCTGGTGCGCGCCATGCGGGTGATCAAGCGGTGCCAGAGTTCGCCTACTTTCTCTTCCATGCCTATGGAGCCTCTGAACGAATCATGGAACTGGCTGGCTTTTCGGTTTTTGACTGGTGACAGGTCGTCCCGTAGCCACTGCGATTGCCGCCTCATCCTCCACCCACTGCAACAAGGTCTGGCGCGCGAAAGGCTTCTGTACCGTTTCACAAGCGGTTATGCACTGCGCGCACTCGGTACAGGTGAACATGCGCCGCTTGATGCTGCGTGGCTTGAGGCGCATCGGGCAGACATTGTCGCAGGCGTTGTTGCATTCGCCACAGAGTTTGGCGCGGCTGCGATCAAAACCCACCACCATGCCTCGGTTGTTGGCCATCCAAGCGAGGCTCTGAAACACCCCCACTGCGCAACCAAATCGGCAAAAGAGGTGGCGGGCAAACATAAACTCGATGAACAGCAACCCAGTCCCCGCACCAATGAAACGTGCCTGATTGCCGGTCAGGCTGAAGTGGAACAAATTATGGTAGATCTCAAACGGCGGCAGCAGATAGGTGAGAAAGCTGACCGCCCAGAGGAAGGCAAAAAACAATGCAGCCAGCCAGGTCAACGGCCAGAACCTTCTGTCCGGCTTCATGTAGAGACCATTCGGCTGCAATTCCGGCTGTGGTGATTTCTCCCAAATGCTCTGCTTGCCACTGGCACGGAACATCAGCCGGTTGATCGTCTCCACCACCGAGAAGTGAGGACAGAGCCAACCGCAGTAGAGGCGACCAAAGCGCCAGGCAATCCAAATCAGCCCCGCCGCCGCCAGCGCGAGTGGGAGGAAACCACGAAGAAAGATGTTGGCAGCCGCCTCGGTACTGCTGATCTCCCCAGCAACCAGTTGGTCTATCCCCAAAGTCCAGGGCCGGCCGAAGAGGATGAAATGGTTAAGGGTCAGATCGAAGCGAAACAGATCGAGGGGCGGCGCCAGGACAAACAGGAGGAAGAAACCGGCCTGAAAGAGATGGCGTTTGTGTTGCAGGGAGAGAGACATATGGGGTTTTGTTACTGTAACAAGTGAATACCCGAGTGATTTGCTATGGTATTCTGCGGTCAGGAACAATGGCTTGATCTGGATCAATCCTGGCAACCAGGAGGCAGGGGACACCCCACCCACGGGAAACGAAAGCATTGCCCGGCCATCGCCTTGGCCAGACCGAGCACGCCAAGCAGCACCAGCGTGGAGTGGCAAACGGTGAAGTATATGATCACCAGCATCCAGGTATAGGTACCCTCATAACCGCCGAGCGCCAGGATCAGCAGGTTGACAAGGACCAGCAGCACACCTGCCCAGAGGCTTGCAGCGAGGGTCTGTTGCAGATGGCAAACTGCCAATGGCGGCGCCCCCTGCATCTTTTTTCGATAGAAATAGAGAAGCGCGATAAACGCCAGCCCCGGTGCAATCAGCAGATTTGCCAGATAGAGCGACTCGGCAACAATTGCAAATCCCTGACCAGGCGGTTCCTGGAGGTCATCTGCCAAAGGTAACTTCCACCACTTCCATCAGTGCGGCACTGGTCTCTTCATCATCGGTCAGCGGCTCCACCAAAGCAGCGCGGCAGGCCTCGAGCGGGTTGTACCCTCCCTTGATCAGGGTCGCGGTGTAGACCAGCAGACGGGTCGAGGCGGCCTCTTCCAGGTCGTGATCCTTAAGCGAACGCAGCGCATTCGCGAGGATCACTAGGCGTCTGGCAAGGGTCTCATCGATGTCAGTCTCGCCGATCAGCACCTCCTGCTCCAGCTCAGCATTGGGAAAATCGAAGCTGGCAGCGAGAAAGCGCTGGCGGGTGCTCGGCTTCATCCCCTTCAACAGATTCTGATAGCCAGGGTTGTAGGAGACCACCAGCATAAACTCCGGCGGCGCATGCAGGGTCTCGCCGGTGCGCTCAATGGGCAGGATACGCCGGTCGTCGGTGAGCGGGTGCAGCACCACCGTGGTGTCCTTGCGCGCCTCCACCACCTCATCGAGATAGCAGATGGCTCCTTCTCTTACCGCCCGGGTCAGCGGACCGTCGCTCCAGAAGGTGCCGCTCTCGCCGATCAGATGGCGCCCGACCAGGTCAGCGGCAGTCAGATCGTCGTGGCAGGCCACCGTATAGACAGGACGTCCCAGCTTGGCCGCCATGTAGTTAATAAAACGGGTCTTGCCGCAACCGGTCGGACCTTTGATCAACATCGGCAGCTGATGTTTATAGGCGTGCTCGAACAGGGCGATCTCATTGCCCTGTGGCTTGTAGAAAGGCAGCTCAGTCAATGTGGGGCCTATTAGATTAAGAGAGGTAAAACGCGGTGCTGATCAACATACCGGGAATGAAGAGCCAGATAAAGACGGGCCAACGCCAGATCCCGCGGACGGAACCCAATCCCATGAAGTAGTGACCCACCAGCTGTCCCTTGATGAGGGCCAGAAAGAGCACCCCGAGAGCGACCTGTAGGCCACTAAAGCCCATCTGGCCGATCAGGAAGGTCACAAAGCTGAAGAACATCAAGAACAGATAGACCCAAGTGCAGGGACGAATACCCAGTTTTTTATTACTGCTCATAATCTTGTCACCGCATCACGTAAACGAGTGGAAAGAGGATCAGCCAGAGCAGATCCACCATATGCCAGTAGGAGGCGCCGGTCTCCACGCCAGTATGCTCCCCGGCGCTGTACTTGCCTTTGTGTGCCATCACCGCCACCGCTGACAGAATTACCATGCCCATGATGACATGCATGAAGTGGAAGAAGGTCAGGGAGAGATAGAACATATAGAAGGTGTTGGTACTGAGGGTGATGCCCTCACCGAAATGGTGGGCATACTCACCACCTTTCACTACCAGAAACACCACTCCCATCGACAATGCCGCCAACAGCCAGCGAACACAGAGTTTGCTGCTGCCCTCGCGAATCGCACTGACGGCACGCACCACAAAATAGGAACTGGTGATCAGTGCCAGAGTGTTTATCAATGCGGCCTGCCGATCCAAATGCTGTTGAAACTCGTTAAACAGCTCCACGTTGTTCATGCGAGTAAAGGCATAGGCGGCGAAAAAGACCGCGAATACCGATAGCTCTGCAAGGATGAAGATCCAAATCGCCAGGTCTCCCGGCGGATATCTCTTCGCCTGATCCAGGCTGTTTGCCACTGTCGTCATTGCTACTTCCATTAATCGATAAGCCCCACCATCAGGAGGGGGTTAATTCATATAACCTACTCAATTGGTAAGAAAATATCAGAATGGTCCACGGGCCGCTTTGATAATAGTTAATTCTTGAATCAGTGCTTTTACGAG